>JASEIZ010000323.1 GCA_030017395.1 Desulfobacterales bacterium
CCACAGGGCGGCAGGCAGGGCAGGCTGGATTTTCAGCCCCGGTTAAATAGCCAACATTCGTTGGATTTAACGGGGTAAAGATTTTCTTGTGTCTCTTTGATAGTTCCGGAATTAGGGGATTCTTGCGGCGGCCAAGGATGGCGCTGTGACCTGACCATGGATATTTATCAAGGGATTTTATATCTTCGACCAGTTTTGCTCTCAGTGGGTTCAAATGAATGTAGCGGATTAGTTCCAGTAAATAGGGGTCTTCCTCGCAGATGACGGACTTATAGCGGTTTTGGAAGAGGTGTCCACTTCGCCTGTGACGTATATTGAATGTTACTGCATATCCGGTCATTAACCGACGCATAACTGTACTCAGCGGTGTTTGGCCAGTGCGGAGCAGGAAGTGAAAATGATTTGGGATCAGCGCCCACGCGTAGCATTGGGTTTGGGTTTCCTCAAGAATCAGGGATAGGCGTTCAAGAAAGGAAGAGCGATCTTTATCATCCCAAAAGATTTTTCGGCGTTCGATCCCTCTGGCCATTATGTGTTGCAGGACACCGGGAGCATCAAGTCTGGTTTGGCGTGGCATAAAGTTATCTATCAAAAACGTTTGCAGGTAAATCAAATTTTTCTATCAAATCATCAAGTGCATATGACAAAATGAGCGTCTTTTTTCCATGCGACTTAATGGGGTAAGACTTATGTGTCTCGGAATCATAAAACTTAGGGTGCCTGCCTTTGCCTGTCACATAAATAATGCCGTACCTCTTGAGCGTTTTTATTACCTTCCTTAATTCTAACGGCTTAGGCATAGTTTATTTCGGTAGTTGATTGCTGGACATTATCATTGGAAACAGATGATTTCTTTATAGACATCTTCAGACCCCTGGAAGACTGTTTGGTTTCCAATTCATTATACATCCTCCAATACTTACTATGCGCTGGATCAAAAATTGTATTAATTGCATCGTTTTCTACCGCGGTTAAAACATATTCCTTTATAGAATCAGCTAATGCGTGTAAGGCGTCTTTCTCATCTTTACCGTGGCAAGAAACTGTAAAATCCAGGCAGCGGGCGACAATTACATCGTTCTCTTTGGTTAATAATATATGTAGTGCCGGACTTTCCCATAAACTACCGATCTTAAATCTTATCCTCTTTGCTTTCATACCTTTCATAGCTCCCTCTCTAATTTACATAACTCAAAACGCCTTGGGGGACGAAAACGCCTTGGGGGACGTTGTTAGTTTATTAGCTTTTGATACATTTCCGGCTCAGTGTCAACTAAAATCTTACCCCTTTCGATACATTGACTTACACTTGGGCCTGCTATTCTTAAAGCCCTGCCAACTTCAGCACCTTTATAACCCATTTCATAAATTGAATAATATGCTATTAACGCCCTGGCTTTGCCGATAATTCTTTTCCGGCTTCTTGAAAAAACTTCGCTCTTTTCAATTCCTAAAAAATCCGAGACCAAACGAATTAGTTCATCCAATGGTATTTTTTTCTCTAATCTTTTTTCTTCAAGCTCATTTTTATCTTGAATTACAAATGCTACAAAATCCCCACTGCCAAGAATCCGCTCATCTGAAAGCTCACGATCTTCTTTGCGATTTGACGACAAAACAGATGCATCACCCCCAGCGCTCCGAACCAATCCACCACCTTGCAAATCTGTTCGGCGACCATGCTTTATTCCCTTTTCTACAAATTCTCGGTATCTTCGGCGAGCTTCTTTTAAAGTTTTCCCAAAATGCTTGAGGACATCTTCGATGGTTTTTTCAGCCAAAGACTTATTTTTGACCCCAGTTAAATGGTCTTCAAATTTAACGGGGCGGGCAGGATTAACCC
>JASEIZ010000324.1 GCA_030017395.1 Desulfobacterales bacterium
GCAGGCTTATCAAGTCCGGCATGACGATTTCGGGACTTTTTACGAGTTCATCAATAATGAGACGCAAAAATCTTCTTTTTTCACCCTGCGCCGCGAAGGCTTGGTCTGCCTGTTTCTTGTCATAGCTATACTTGGTGTTTACTGGCAGGTCGGGAACCATGAGTTTGTCAACTACGATGATAATAATTATATCACAGAGAATCAACACGTTCAGGCCGGGCTTACTTTAAAGAGCATTGCCTGGGCTTTTACATCCACACATGCCGGCAACCGGCATCCGCTGACATGGCTGTCTCACATGCTGGATTGTCAGATTTACGGATTAAACCCAGGGGGTCATCATTTCACCAATGTATTTTTTCATATCTTAAATTCCATCCTGCTTTTTCTGGTTTTTAAGAAAATGACAGGGGCTTTCTGGAAAAGCGCCTTTGTCGCAGCGCTTTTTGCTCTTCATCCCCTTCATGTAGAGTCGGTTGCCTGGGCTTCGGAACGCAAGGATGTTTTGAGTACATTTTTCTGGATGCTGACCATGGGTGCTTATATCTTCTACGTTGAGAATCCAGACATAAAAAAATACCTTCTTACTGTTTTATTATTTGCTTTGGGCCTTATGGCCAAGCCTATGCTGATAACCCTGCCTTTTGTATTGCTTCTTTTAGATTACTGGCCTCTTGGCCGGTTTCAGGTAAAAAATTCGGATACTGATCAACATAAAGAAGAAAACCCCCAAAAAGATACTAAAAGCAAAAAAAGAAAATCCAGAAAACATCTTACAGAAAACACTGTACAAGCGAAGGAAGCCACAATATCTGATTATCAATGGTCACTTGCCTACGCCCTTGTCCGGGAGAAAATTCCCTTGTTTGTTCTTGCAGCAGCATCAGGCATTGTGACTTTTTTTGCTCAGCAAGGAGTTATGAGTTCTTCGGAGGCATTTCCCATAACCGTTCGGATTTTCAATGCATTTGTTTCCTATGTGGGCTACATTATAAAGATGGCCTGGCCTGTTCATTTGGCAATCTTTTATCCACATCCCGGCATGCCGCCGGGGTGGCAGATTGTAGCGGCATGTTTACTGCTTGCATTAATATCTTTTACGGCTGTGAAAACTTTAAGGCGCTATCCTTATTTTGCTGTTGGATGGCTATGGTACATTGGAACACTTGTGCCTGTAATCGGGCTTGTGCAGGTAGGATTGCAGTCTATGGCCGACCGTTACACATATATACCGCTTACAGGCATTTTTATTATTATTGCTTGGGGTATTCCGGCTATTGCAGCAGGATGGCGTTATAAAAAGGAATCCCTTGCCGCAGTATCAGTGATTCTCCTTTTTATTCTAATGGCGACAACATGGTTTCAGGTGGGATGCTGGCGTAACAGCGTTACACTTTTCAGCCATGCAATTGATGTTACCGAGAACAATTCAATTGCGCACAATAATTTAGGGACCGCTTTTGCAGACCAGGATAAGGCATCTGAAACTGTTAAACATTATACCGAGGCTCTGCGTATAGATCCAATGTATGCGGACGCACACTATAATATGGGGAATGCTTTTATACGCCAGGGCAAGATATCTGAAGCTATTAAACATTATACCGAGGCCTTGCGGATCAAGCCCGATTTTACCGAAGCACAAGGTAATCTTAAAAAGGCATTAGTATTTTTGAATGAAATAGATGGGGTTATTAATAAACTTCAGAAATTACTCGAAGTTAGTCCTGAAAATCCTGAGCTGCATTATGATCTGGGGACTTTGTATTATAAGAAAGGAGATTTTGATAAAGCCATTTTTCAAT
>JASEIZ010000325.1 GCA_030017395.1 Desulfobacterales bacterium
TCCAATCCTGAATATTTCACTCGTCAATGCTCTCTTATTGATAGCGCTCACCGTGATGCTGACAGGCACAAATGGCTTCTTTTTGAAGGCTTTTGCTGCGAAATTTGGTATAGGACTCTGTCTTTCAGAATGGTTCGGCCTTGCCATGATAACGACCATGGGAAATCATCTGACCCCTTTTCCAGGAGGGATGATTGCGCGCGCCACCTACCTGAAACATCGCCATGCATTTCCCTACACAAAGTTCATAACGCTGATCACGGCAAATTATCTGGTAATATTCTGGGTCGTTGGAATGGCAGGCGCACTGACCATGATAATATTCTACAATTCAAACCGTTTTTTCTGGCAGGTTACTCTTTTTTTTGTGAGTGTCGTCATAGCCATCTCCGGTTTAGTTGTGGTTCGAACGGTAAAGCTGCCCGGAAACAGTCAGTTAGTGAAACTTATCAATACCGCACTTGATGGATGGAATCTTATCAAAAATGATAAAGCACTGTTAGTCAAACTGACCACATGCAGTCTCATCAATATCATACTAAATGGATTTCTGTTCCTTGCGGCTTATAGCGCAACAGGCAGCGCAGCACCTTTTACAACAGCGCTTCTCGTTAGCCTGCTTTCGGTTTTTTCTATTTTAGCAAGGATAACCCCCGGCAATTTCGGCATTCAAGAAGCGATCATCAGCCTGAGTTCGGAGATGGCAGGGGCGGGAGCCGGCATAGGGTTGATGGTCTCCCTGCTAATCAGGGCAGCTTCGTTGATTCCGGCTTTTACTTTGGGTCCAATCTTCAGTTTCCTGCTCACCCGTGAATTAACGGCTCGTCGATCAGATGACAAATCAGAAACAGCCTGATCTTCATTTACAATTATCGAAAAATATTAGAACGGGCAGATAATGGCAGTTTATATACTACATAACCATTTGATTCATAAATCGGTTTGCAATGTTCTTTCACAAGATCCAAGACGCGAACAATTGTCTTTTCTGGGAAATTGTCGTTCAAGTATTTATTAAACAGGTCAATCCTCATCAGAACATGGGTGCAGTCCAAGGATTGCAAATAAGCCTGGAAATTCTGTTTATCCACGGAAGCTTTAACCATGCCGTTTATGGTATTCATCCCAAATGATTTTTCATAATAGTATGAGCGATCAAGATAGTAACCTCTTCCCCCTAAAAACATTAAAAAAATCCTGGCATCATCCGGCAGGTTTTCGTTAATGTATCTCATCGCAGGATAGCTTCCTGCGTTGCGACTCAAAAATTCGTCTTTTGTTTCCTGATTGAGGATGTATTTTACAGGCTGGATCCTGTTGAAATAGTTCTTTACATATATAAAATTAAAGGAAATAAGTATTATCACAATAACAAGTATGCCGATCAAACCTGTGCGGCGAATCATGCCGGATTTTTTGCCGACGCATTCGGCAACGTTCTTTATTCCGATAACGCTCAGAATGGCCAGGAACGGAATTACCGGCAGGATATATCTTATGCGTATGACCGTGAGAAAGTAAGCTATGAAGATAAAAAAACCTGAAAACAACAGGAAAAACACTTTGTCGCGGTTCAAGTCTCTGTTAATAAAAGCAAAAGGAAGCATGATTATGAGAATCGGGTTCAAAGAGCCATCAAAATATTGGACAGAGCCATCCTTTCCTTGGAAAAACATTCGAATTGGAATAAAAAGTGTTTCCAGGAAAGTCTCGCCAAACACAATCTCTCTTCTCTGAAAAATATTGGATGCCCATCTGCTATCCGCTGCTGCAGTTAT
>JASEIZ010000326.1 GCA_030017395.1 Desulfobacterales bacterium
GAAAATGAAGATTGGCTAAAAGAAGGAGGAGTTGAAGTTGACCGCCGCACAGGCGGCTTAGAAATTTACGTAAAGAGCACATAAACGATAATGAGCGTTGACCGCCGCACAGGCGGCTTAGAAATAAAAGGCGATCCGAAAAATCTGGAACATCTTGTTGACCGCCGCACAGGCGGCTTAGAAAGTCATCCACACTCCCGATTAAAATTTAATCCTGTTGACCGCCGCACAGGCGGCTTAGAAATATATCGCATCCAAAATCCAATACAAATTTAAGTTGACCGCCGCACAGGCGGCTTAGAAAAAAACATATTAAAGATAAAAAAGGCAAGAAAATGTTGACCGCCGCACAGGCGGCTTAGAAATACAAATAAGTGACAAGTTGGATCATTTTGAAAGTTGACCGCCGCACAGGCGGCTTAGAAATACCAGATTTGCCGGATAAGCAATATTCTTTCGTTGACCGCCGCACAGGCGGCTTAGAAATAATAAAAAATTTATTGGGATGGATATTTCAAGTTGACCGCCGCACAGGCGGCTTAGAAATTCTCTTGCCGCTTTATACAAACCATGAATGCGTTGACCGCCGCACAGGCGGCTTAGAAACAAAACATCGGCTATATAAGCTTATGGCGGAAAGTTGACCGCCGCACAGGCGGCTTAGAAATCATATTGCTTGATCCAGTTAGCACCCCACCAGTTGACCGCCGCACAGGCGGCTTAGAAAAAAACGAAAAAACAATTTTGTGATGATTGTTTGTTGACCGCCGCACAGGCGGCTTAGAAAAGTGCAACGGTTTTTGCAATAAATGAAAACACGTTGACCGCCGCACAGGCGGCTTAGAAAAGCGTAATTGCTCCAACTCTGGTAAAATCCGAGTTGACCGCCGCACAGGCGGCTTAGAAACGTAAAAATACCGAAGGCAAAAAAAATCCCTTGTTGACCGCCGCACAGGCGGCTTAGAAAGTTGCTGAAGAACTTTGGCCCATTTCAGATCCGTTGACCGCCGCACAGGCGGCTTAGAAAAAAAAATGAACGCCGTTCAGTTTTTGAAGAGTTGACCGCCGCACAGGCGGCTTAGAAATAAAGGAGCAAGGCAGAGCGTTTCACTCACGAGTTGACCGCCGCACAGGCGGCTTAGAAAAATAAACAGAGGTTCTTGCTCAAAACCTAAAGGTTGACCGCCGCACAGGCGGCTTAGAAAGTGAATAGTGGGGTTGCAGCAATTGGGTATGTGTTGACCGCCGCACAGGCGGCTTAGAAATTTGGAAACTCTACTCCATCTTCTGTTTTGGTGTTGACCGCCGCACAGGCGGCTTAGAAAAATTCTTTAATTAATTCCTCATTGATTAATTCGTTGACCGCCGCACAGGCGGCTTAGAAATTTTACCTGTTCGCGTAGGAAAGCGTCCAAGTGTTGACCGCCGCACAGGCGGCTTAGAAATCTTTAAACTCCCCCCCGAAAAAGACATTCCAGTTGACCGCCGCACAGGCGGCTTAGAAAATTTCACTCAATGTGTCTGGAAGCATTCCAAGGTTGACCGCCGCACAGGCGGCTTAGAAATCAATTCTTTTCCATAACATTTCATAATATGCGTTGACCGCCGCACAGGCGGCTTAGAAATCAAAGGATACTCCAGCTTGCCACTCATTACTGTTGACCGCCGCACAGGCGGCTTAGAAACGCACATGCTGCCGCCGGACATCCCTGTCTGGTGTTGACCGCCGCACAGGCGGCTTAGAAATCAATTCTTTTCCATAACATTTCATAA
>JASEIZ010000327.1 GCA_030017395.1 Desulfobacterales bacterium
ATTCGATGTTGGACGTTCGATGTTCGATGTTCATTTTTTTCAGTCCCTCCTGGGCAAAAATAACTTAGCGCTTATGCCCCCTGACACCCGACCCCTGATTAATCATCGTCTGGGATGAGCTTTGTCATAAGTTTCCATTAGTCTGTCTATACTGACATGTGTATATTTTTGTGTGGTAGAAAGGTTTTTATGCCCCAGGAGTTCCTGCACCACCCTTAAATCCGCTCCCGCATCAAGCATGTGTGTTGCAAACGAGTGACGCAAAGCATGCGGTGAAACAGGCATTAAGAGACCGGATTCTTTTGCGATCCCGGCAAGGATACGGGCAATAGATCTTGCTGTAAGACGGCCGTTGCTCTTGTTTAAAAACAACGGGCTGTTTTCATCAATTTGCTTGCCTGCTTCCAGGCATAAACTATCTCTATATGCCTTTATTGCATTAAGAGCTTTTTTACCTATCGGCACAATTCTTTCTTTGTTGCCTTTTCCAAAGACACGGATAACACAGTTCGTAAAATCCACGTCGGTCAAATTCAATCCCGCAAGCTCAGACACTCTTATTCCGCTCGAATATAGAGACTCAAAAATAGCGCAATTTCTCAGCCCGGCCAGGGTGTCCGTCTTTATGAAATTCAGCAGACTGAATGTGTCGTCAACCGTCAAACAAACAGGAATAGACTTTATCTGTTTTGGCGAAAGAATCAAATCGGCCGGATTATCAGTAATTATACCATGTTTCACAAGATATCTGAAAAAGGAACGCAAAGAGGAAAGCTTGCGTGCTATGGTTACCTTTTTGTTCTTTTTATATAAAAATCCCAAATAACCCCTGATTATCAACGGGCTTACTTCATCTACCCCAACCTGATTTTCTTTATATGAATCTGTATAACTACTCTTTCCCCCGGTTAAAGACCGGTTTTGAGCAAAAAAGGATGCAAACTCTTCAAGATCGTGCAGGTATGCGCGAGAGGTGTTTTTGGAATACCCCTTTTCCAGGGAAAGAAATTCAATAAAAGATCCGATTAATTTTTTGGAAGAAGATGAAATCATCAAAATTCAATTAGCTCTTCAAGATCGCTCCAGGTTTCGACCTCCACAAATGGATGGGATTTCCTGTTCCACGGCTGTTTAAACAGAACCGGCGTTATGCCGGCCTCTTTAAGTTGAAAACAGGTCTCAAGCCTGTCTTCAACAAAACAGGCAATATTTTTGCGCAAAAGAACATCCGCCTTGCCTTCAAATGTGCCTGTTGTAACAATCTCTATTGAGTCGGGTTTTAGCGGCAGGAGGCTTAACATCCAATCATAAATTGGGCCCAAATAAGGTCGCGCCGTTACAAAAAGAAGCCGCTTCTGGCTCCTTCCCAGCTTTGTCAACACCTCGGGAGCGCCGTCTATAGGTTTTAAGGTCATATTATAGCTGCCATCGATTATACATTTTAATATGTTGTTAATAATGTTTTTATCAATATCAATGCAATCTTCAATAGCATAAGAAGTAATATCTTCGGGCTTTATCCAGTTTATGCCATACTCCTTTTGCGCTATATCAAGAAACAATGTCATGGTGTCGGCAAAAACCCCATCAACATCAAAAGCTACAGAGGACGGATTAATCATAAATATCACTTTATGCTGTTTTTCTTGTTTTTTTCTTGAGCTTGGAAATGCGGCGTTTAGAAATAATTACCATCTTTTTATTATCGTCCTTTAAAAAAACTTCT
>JASEIZ010000328.1 GCA_030017395.1 Desulfobacterales bacterium
TCAAGCCGGAGGTCGCGAGTTCAAGTCTCGTCACTCCCGCCATATACACCAAGGGTTTAGCTGTCACAGCTAAGCCTTTTTTAATTGTTGGGTGCGCATAGGGTGCGTTTAGGTGTGTTAAAAATCGTATCATCAAGTTTATCAACTGCCTCTTTATTCCCTTCCGGTGCAAGGTGTCCATAAATATCAACTGTAACCTTTATACTGTGATGACCTAATTGATCACGGATATATGCCAGTGATTCTCCGGCCTGGATCAACAGGCTTGCATAGGTGTGTCTCAAGTCGTGGATCCGGATCTTGCGCAATCCTGCCTTTTCAAGGGCGAGAGAAAAGACCCGCCTTCTCCAGGAACTTGCGTCTAATGGGGTGCCAGCGCTTGATGTAAACACCCAATCGTTATCTTGATCCCTGTCAATAGGTTCAATTTTTCTTGCCCGTTTTAAACTATGAAGAATTTCTGTTAACTGTTTTGACATATCTACACGCCGAATTTTTCCATTTTTAGGCGTTTCTACCCTGCCCCAGGAAATCCCCCTTTGTACTGTAATGAATCTTGAATTAAAGTCTATATCACCCCACTGCAAAGCCAGAACTTCACCTAATCGCATACCGGTCCTGGCAAGCGTTAATACCATTGGATAGTGTTTTGGAAAGCGTTCTTGAAATGTTGTTATTAATAAAGACAATTCTTCGCGGCTAAGAGGCTCAATAACCGGCTGCAAACCTTTTACTCTAAATATCTTTCCTAATTTGTGAGCAGGATTAGCTGATATAACTTCATCATCAACTGCTAAATTTAATGTCCCGCTGATTGCGTTTTTGATATGCGTTACTGTACTGGCAGCCAAACCGCTATTGACCTTTTCCATTAAGAACTTTTTAATCATCATCCGTGTAATTTCATTAACCCGCATCTTTCTAAAAACCGGCAATATATGAGATTTCAAAATCATTTTATAACCGCGAACAGTAGCGGGCTTACAGGTGGCAAGAAGTGTAACATCTTTCCATGTTTTGGCATAATCCCCAAAAGTTGGAACCTTTTCATCTTTTGACAGGCTCATATCTCCCATGGTTAATTTTGCCTCAATTTTCTTTGCCACTTCTCGGGCCAACCGTTTGTCTTTTCCTATCCTCTTTGATTTACGCCTGCCGTTGTGGTTAATAAAAATCCACCATTCGCCGGATCCTTTGACCTTTTCCCTAACCTTTACCCCCATAAAATCACCTCGCTTTCTTTTTATGTTGGTTTAACTGTATAATACTCTTGTCAAGTAGAGCTGGTTGTGTGTTTTTAGCTCGACCGCCTCAGAGCCTCTTAGACGGACTTTTTTGTTTTTCGAAGGCTCTCCTATGGCTTTACCCTTCGACACCGCCCTCTTCTTGCAATTTACGGCCAGCTTGTCAATTTTGAAGGCTTACAATAGCCGCTTTTTACCTATCCTGAAAATTGTTTGATAACCTCCTTTGCTTTTTTTAATTCACGCGCATATTTTAATTCCATACGTTTAAACCTGATCATTATTATAGGGCAGTCTTTACGTTCTACCCCCATCTTTTTTAATAGGCTTTTTATATAATTGTCTGATATTAATATTTTTTCCTTATTCTCCTGATAGTATTTCTTTTGGGCTTCTCTTATTTTTCCCTTATTCTCCTGATAAGCTGACCGCTCGCGATGCTCGCGATCAGCTTATCGCCGGCGGATGCTTC
>JASEIZ010000329.1 GCA_030017395.1 Desulfobacterales bacterium
CGGATCAAGTCCGGCATGACGATTTCAAGACTTTTTACGAGAGCATCAAATTTGAAACTCCAAACATGTTTTGGTTATTGAATATTGAAATTTGAGATTTATTTGTAATTTGATGCTTGGAATTTGGGATTTCATAAGTTCATGAAGGCATATAAGTGAAACACAGAGAATTGATTGAGAAAATCATTGGTTGTGCATACAGGGTTTTGATGGCTGTATGCCTGTGCATTGCGTTGTTTCCAGGCAGCGCTGCCGGTGGTCAGGGGCTGGATGTCAGTGGTCGGAAGGCAATAGATTCTGTGAAGAAAAGTTTGCCGGTGACCGCTTCCATGGAAGAAAGGTTTGAATATTTTAATGACTTCATTGTTAATTTGAAAGATGATCGTAAACCTGTCTGCCGTAACGAACAAGGCACAGTCAAGAAAGACAGGATTCTGGTTTGTGATGTGGTTGTTGAACTGAATCAAGGGATGAAAATGCCGCAAGAGAGGATCAGGTTGAGAAAGATAATATATAACACATTAAAAGAATATAACACATTTAAAGAGCCTTCTGATTTGCATGAAATCAGGAGAATCTTAAAAGAAAAAATTAAAATTAGCTTGAATAATTTTATAAGTGATGAAATAATAAAAGACGTGTATTTTACTAAGTTTATGCTGTTGTAAAAAACAACCAATAGTTTAGCTACTATGGTACAAACTTGCCTGCAGCAGGCAGGGATTATAATATAATCCTCTTAAAATTCGTAATTTTTCAATTTATCAATCATATCTTTCATATCTTTCTTTTGTTTTTTTATGCTTTAGTGGCCGCGTTGTTACAAAAACAAATAAAATTAGGGAAAAACAAGTGGAACCAGTAAGCAAGGAGAGATTTTTTAAGGAACCGGAAAGAAAACTTGACTTGACTCTTGGAGAGCTTATCTCCGGCATTCTTCACAACTTTGCCAACCCCTTAAATGGTATTTTGGGTCGTTCAGAGCTTTTGCAGGGCAGGGCGGAGAGCCTTAAACTTATTGTAAACAATAACAATAACATAAATGCCGAGATCTTGGAAGGCTGCAAAAAGATAATTTATGACGCTGGTTTGATTGCAAAGGAAGCGGACAGGTTTTTTACTCTGTTTAATGATGTGGCAGGAAAATTTCATAGTATGAGCGACACTGTCTTCCAAAAAATCAATTTATCCGAGCTTGTAGAGTCTGAAATGAAATTCTTTCAGCTTTACAGGGATGTTAAGTATAATATTAAAAAGAAACTGGTGTTGGACAGGGAAATTCCGGAAATATCAGGAGTAAAAGCCGACTATTCTATTTTTCTGTCCGTGATAATCAAAAATTCTATAAATTCCATGAAAGATAGTGAATTAAAGGAGCTGGTTATCTCTACCGGCCACGATGATTCACATGTATATGTTAGAATTGAGGATACCGGAGTTCCCATTCCCAAAACCCAAATAAAAGAATTAATCGAAAACTGGAGTTCAGGCTGCTATCCCCTTTATGAACCGGATGAAGATAAAAGATTATTACATACGCTATTTCTCCTGAAAAAGTACGACGCTCTTTTTAATATTGCATATGATTCGGGTTTTAATGTTATTTTGATAAGAATACCTTATGAGGCCAGGGGGGTGGAAACTTAGTACACGCTGGCATAAATACGATGACGTATTTTAGTTGCATTTATCACTAA
>JASEIZ010000032.1 GCA_030017395.1 Desulfobacterales bacterium
TGGGGATGTTCAACAATAAGGATGGAACATATTGTGGAACAAGACAGGTTTCGCAAGATCAACAGAGTCTTATGGATTATCTTGATCCTGAATTTTGGCGTTGCTGGTGCCAAGCTGTTTTATGGCTGGTTGACAAATAGCGCCAGCATCATGGCAGATGGTTATCACTCGCTTTCTGACGGCTCATCCAATATTGTCGGTCTGATCGGCATGTGGATGGCCTCCAGGCCTAAGAGTGAACACTACCCTTATGGCCGTGCCAAGTATGAAAGCCTGACTTCGTTGGGGATCGCGGTGCTGCTCTTTCTGGTTTGCTTTAATGTTCTGCACACTTCAATAGATCGCTTTCTGCATCCCGTCCAGATCAAAATTGGCATGGCAAGTTTTTTGGTCATGATTATTACCCTTATAATTAATGTTGTCGTTATGCTGTATGAACGCAACAGAGGCCAGGCGCTCCAAAGTCAAATATTGATATCCGACTCACTCCATACGGGAGCGGATATCTTTACGACCTCTTCCGTAATAATCGGCCTTTTAGTCATTCGGGCTGGGTATCCGATCGTTGATCCTTTAATGGCGTTTTTAATCAGTATATTCATCGGCTACGCGGCAATTGGTATCCTTAAAACAAACTTCACGATATTAACCGATGCCGCGGTTGTGGATGAACAACAGATAAAAGACATAGCTATGGGAATAGACGGCATAGAAGAGTGCCACAAAATAAGAAACCGCGGCTGGGATGGACATATCCACATTGACATGCATTGTCATATCAACCGTTATACGTCTTTAGAAAAGGCGCATATGATCGCCCATTTGGTCGAAGATAATATCAAGGAAAAAATCCATGGCATTAAGGATGTCACCATCCACATAGAACCATCCAGGAATAAATAAAAAACAATGCTCTGCGGGACAAAATCATCCATGGCCGACCGCTCTAAACCCATTGTTTTGGTTTCCACTCCATGGCCCCTTTATAGCAGACCATCGATTCAGCTTGGAGCATTAAAAGCCTATTTGAAATCAAGATTTCCGAAACTGCAAATAAAGGCGTTTCACCTGTATCTAAAGGTAGCGGAAAGAATCGGCTACAAACTTTATCATGAAATTTCGGAAAGGACATGGTCCGCGGAATCAATATATGCGGCGCTGCTGTTTCCCGAACGGATTAATGAAATCAAAAAGGTTTTTTATCACGAAGCAAAAAACAATATAAGGCTTCGAAAAACCGACTTTGATGCGCTCATTGCAAAAATAAAAGAAATATCCGACAACATGATAGAAGCTATAGACTGGGATAAATTCGAGCTTGCGGGTTTTTCAATCTGTCTTTGTCAACTCACATCTTCTCTTTATTTTATCAGAAAAATAAAAAAAAACTTTCCAAATATTCGTATAGTAACAGGCGGCTCGATATTTACCGGAGATACGATCTATCAGATGCTTAAAACATTCGGCGAAATAGACTATGTGGTTAGCGGTGAGGGTGAACTGCCGATAACCGGATTAATCCGTTATTTAATGAAGTCCGACGGCAACAGTAAAACGCCTTGTATTCCAGGACTTGTATCAAGAAACGGCTCCAATATAACCGGTGATGTTTCGTTTAATCAGATAAAAGATCTAACCTCGTTGCCGCCTCCCGATTATGATGATTACTTTGATTTGCTTAAAACATTTAAACCGGATAAAACCTTTTTCCCGACTTTGTGTGCTGAAATTTCCAGGGGCTGCTGGTGGAAATCTATAAGAAAATCGGGCAAACAAAAAGGCTGTACCTTTTGCAATCTTAACCTCCAGTGGAACAATTACAGAAAAAAGGGCGCCGGGCAGGTTGCCTCTGAAATCGATTGTCTGACAAAAAAGTATAAAACCCTCTCTATTGCCTTCATGGATAATCTGCTTCCGCTTAAGGAAAGCAGGGAAATATTTTTGCGCATTCATAAACTGGGTAAAGATCTGCGCCTGTTTGCAGAGATACGGGCAAACACGTCATACGAGGTGTTAAAAGCCATGCGCTTGGCCGGTGTTGAAGAGGTACAGATAGGAATAGAAGCATTAAGCACAAGGCTTCTCAAAAAGTTTAATAAGGGGACTACCTGTATCCGGAATCTGGAAGTAATGAAACATTGCGAGGAGCTCGGCATCGCCGACATATCAAACCTGATTCTTTGCTTTCCCGGAAGCGATATAATGGATATAAAGGAAACCTTGCGCGCCCTTGATTTTGCGTTTCCTTTTCGCCCACTAAGGGTCGTTAACTTCTGGCTCGGCCTCGGAAGTCCTGTCTGGGAAAATCGGCACGCCTCTGGCCTTACAGCGGTTTTTAACCACCACAACTACGCTGCATTATTTCCACCGGATGTTTTTCAATCTATTGGTTTTATGATACAGTCTTTCAAAATGGACCGTGTATATCAGAAAAAACTGTGGCAGCCTGTTAAGAAAAAGGTAAAAGCCTGGAAAAAATCGTATGCCGAACTCCACAGCGGTCTTTCATGTTCACCGATTCTCAGCTTTAGTGACGGAGGCGATTTTTTAATCATCCGCCAAAAACGCCCGGGGGCGGATCCGTTGACGCATCGCGTGAACGGAATCTACAGAAACATATACCTTTTTTGCCGGACCAACCGTTCACTAAAGCGTATTATAGCCGATTTCCCGCAAATAGGCGAAGACAGAATTATAAATTTTTTAAAGATGATGGAAAATAAAAGGTTGATATACGAAGAAAATAATAGATACTTAAGCCTTGCCATCAAAGCGAGAAAGGAAGAAAGACAATGATCAAAAACTTTCGGGCAAACTGTCTTCCGGTTTTAATCGGAAGTCTTCCGATAAACAATCACTCGGAAGCTATAAAGCTTGTTTATAAATATACTCCTGAAATACCATTATGGGTTCAACTACCTGTTTTTAAAGAGGAGGGCATGCTGGCTCAATTTATGCCTGGAATGCCCGGTTTAACCATTGAAAATGATAAATCATTTATAGACACTGCCGGCAATAATTTTGATAATGAACTTGTTTCATTCTACGAAGATTATATGGCTGTAACGGAAGGTGTAACCGATCTTTTATCGTCGCGATTTGCCCTTACAACCGATACAGCCGCGGGTTTTTTTGAACTTATAAAACAAACCAAGACGCTTTCCAATCCTTTGGTTGCAGTCAAAGGGCAAATTACAGGCCCAATAACTTTCTGCACAGGCGTAAACGACCAAAATGGAAGAGCTGTTTTTTATAATAACCAGATAAGGGACGCTGCCGTAAAGCTATTAGCCATGAAAAGCAAATGGCAGGCCAGACAGCTTTCTCAATTCAAATGTCCGGTAATTATTTTTTTTGATGAGCCCGCCATTGCCGGGTTTGGCTCATCAGCATTTATCAGCATATCGCGTGATGAGATTTTAAAATGCTTTGAAGAAACCTTTGAAGCAGTACATTCCGAAGGCGGCCTCGTTGGAATACATGTCTGCGCTAATGCCGACTGGTCGCTGGTTCTGGAATCTTCCGCAGATATTGTCAGCTTTGATGCTTATTCCTTTTTTGACAGGTTCATTCTTTACTCTGAACAAATTAAAAGGTTTATGAATTCAGGCCGCATACTGGCATGGGGTATTGTCCCGACCTCAAATTCTGAGGATATTAAAAGAGAAACAACCGATTCGCTGGTGTCAAAATGGGAGAATAAAGCCGGTCAAATAGAGCTGCTCGGCATTGACAGATCGAAAATACTAACCCAGTCCCTTATAACCCCAAGTTGCGGAACAGGTTCACTGAAAATAGAACATGCAATAAAAGTGCTTGAATTGACAAAAGAGGTTTCAAGGCGGTTGAGAAAAAAATAAGGCTTAAGGATGAAATTAAGGCAGAATGGAGCGGGTTTAAGGTTTCCTGCCTTTTACATCATGAACCCCCAATCCGCCGGATGAAAACTGATCAACGATTATTTCGTAAAACCTTTTCTGTTGCGACGGCAAAAGCAGCTCCTTTTCCTCCAAGATATGATCAATAACGTCGCTTTCCAGTTCTGACTGGTACCGCAATATCTCTCTGTAGGTTTCGTTTATTTTTGACTTGTCAATAGGTTGAGCAAACAAAAGGTCTGCCAGCTTCGACCTTTTAATACAAAGGTCATCCCTAATCTCTTCCACCCTTGGCAAAAAACTGCTGCGAATTAATTCAACCTGGCTCCGTTGCGTTTCTGTAAGGTCGGAAATCAAGTCCAGGTATCCCCTGATATTAACCCTGTCTGTTTGTTTTTTCTTCAAGCGAAAATATATAACAGCCAAAACAATGGTCATTATAATAATCGTGGTAAAACATCCAAAAACAAAATATAAAATCGGCATGGTTTAACCTCATTGTTTTATGGCAAAGAGTTTAAAATAAATATAACTAATAGAACAGGGAGGAAAATCACTAAACTCGTCAAGCGTGGCGGTTCTTAAAACCCTTTGTGTATTAAGAAGGTTATAAAATTTTTCAAAAAATTTAAGTGGATGTAAAAACATATTATATTTAAAACCGTCTCTTTCAGGCAAAACCGCTTCTTTCGCGATCTGCCGCATAAGCCGTGCGGAAAATTGGGCTGAAGGGCTGTAAACCGGCATCTCTTTGAATGCTGCATCCACCTGCTGTAAGAGCTTTAATTCTTCTCGGCACACATGGCAGTGCAAAAGATGCTGGCCCACGTATTTGGATTGCTCTGAATCGAGCTCATTATCTATGTAAGAGGAAATTTTTTCTTTAATTTTTAGGCAATTCAAAATATTACTCCTTATGTTCCATACTGACATACTGTTTCAGGCGCTGACGCGCTCTATAAATCAAAGATTCAACGCTTGAGACAGTGGCGTTTAAAATCTCGCTGATTTCCTGATAAGAAAATTCCTGCTGCACCCGAAGAAGCAAAGCCGCTCTCTGACTCTCCGGAAGCAGACGCATACCCGACATAATATTTTCCATCACTTCCCGTCTTTCCGCAGATTCGGGAATCTTCGTCTCTGTAAACATTTCTCTTTCAACAACTCTATCTCCTATCAAACGCGAGTAATGCTTGCGACGCTTTAACTCATTCATGGAAAGGTTAAAAGCTATTTTAAATATCCATGTTGATGCTTTTGTGTTTTTTACGGCTTTATATTTCGGGGCTGCTTGATAAATTCTCAGAAACACCTCCTGGACCACCTCTTCGGCTGAAGAATGGTCCATGAGATATCTGTAAACAAAATTATAAATTGGCTTTTTATACTGATTTACTATGCGTTCAAATGCCTGATGATTCCGATTGCCGACAGCTTTGATCAAATCCTGATCTGAATTATCCCCGAAAATATTTTTCATGGGCCTATATCTTTTTTAATTTTTAATCTATCGCTTCAATTGAGCGAAAAGCTCAATTGATAGTTGTCGGGAACCGGCAATCAGGTGTCGAGAGCATCAATATTAAAACAAGAAATTGACAATATATTTTCCGGCAAGCAGCACTATTATAATTGCAAGAATTGTTTTAATTATTTTTGCTGACATATGCTTTTGTAATCTTGCCCCGCAGTACATGCCTGCAAAACCACCTGCGCCGAACAGCGCGCCCAGCGCCCAGTCGGGACTGATTGCCAAGCCCGTGTGCGCATAATATGGCGCTATTACCGTGTAAAAAAGAACCCCGACAACAGAGGTTAATAATGTCCCTAAAAGAGCGGCCCCTGCTATCGTATATACCGGAAGTCCGAAAACAGCCACAAGAAACGGGGCGATAATTGCTCCTCCACCTATTCCATAAGTTCCACCGATTATTCCAACAACAAATGTAAGCGTAAATAACACAATAGTATTAAAGGTAAAGGTTTCACCATAGAAACTATAGGTATAATGAGTCAATGAAAACTTGACTGTTTTAACCGTAATCTCATGATCGTCGCCGGATTTACCGCCCTTCCTGATTTTATCAAATCTTTGCTTGAATTTTTCTTCAAGCTCTTTGGCTTTTTGTGTTTTGCCGCCTTTTTTTACAATTGTATAAAAGAGCCTCAAACCGATATAAAGCAGAACGCACCCGACAAAAAATTTAAAGTTTTTCGGATCAGGAAGATATTTTATACGAATAACAGCGCCGATAAATACGCCCGGAAGCGTGCCTGCAATAATTACCCATACAAGAGGCCACGCCATCCTTCCTTCCCTGATATATCTGTACACACCGCTGGGAATTGCGACGATATTATAGACAAGATTTGTTGGGCTTACTGCAGGGCTGGTAAAACCGAGCACGCTGACCTGAAAAGGCAAAAGAAGAAAAGCTCCTGACACACCACCCATTGAGGTAAATGTTGAAACAACAAATGCGACGATAAAAGGTATTAGCGGAGATACATGGATTCCTGAAACTTCAAAATACATGGCCTGGCCCTCCTGTGTTGGGTTCTGAAAACATTCCGATTTTTTATGTTTTGTGCAAATAAGGAAACAATATTTTGTTCTTTATGTTAAACAACTCAAACAGGAAAAACTTGCACAAGTATTTTTATAGTTGATGCTCTCCGCCGCAAGCAGTGGGAAATGCGCTCGCTTTTGCGGTTTCATATCAAATCGTAAAAAGTTATTTGTGAGCGAGATTGAGCCAAGGCTTAATTGGAACATAACCTTCAAGATCAATTGTGACGCTGGAAAATCCTATTTTTCTGAATTCTCTTATAATAGTTTCCCTGTTTTTTTTGTCTGAAATTTTTCCAATTTTTTCCGGATTTACCTCTATCCTTGCCGTGTTTTCATGTTTTCTTACGCGACAAGCATTAAATCCAAGGCTTACCAAAACATCTTCTGCCTTATCAACCATCTTAAGTGCATCTACTGTTATAGGAGTATCATATGGAATCCTTGTTGCAAGACATGCCAGAGCCGGTTTGTTCCAAGCCTCGAGATTCATCTTTTTTGATAACAGCCTGATGGCATCTTTGGTAAGTCCGGCATCAATCATAGGAGCAAGAACTCCCATTTGCTGTGCCGCAACATGCCCGGGACGAAAATCTTCAAGATCATCTGTGTTGGCTCCATGAGCTATGTATTTAATGCCGATGTTTGACGCAATTTTTATAAGCTTTTCAAAAAGGTTTTTTTTACACACATAACATCTATCCTTCTTGTTGACCACAAAAGCAGGCAGGCTCATTTCCTTTGATTGCAGCATAATATGTTTAATACCGTAATTTTTTACAAACACGGTTGCTTCCTTATTTTCACGCGCGGGATGTATTTGTGACACCGCTGTTACGGCAACTACATTCTTTTTTAATACCTCATGGGCTACGGCAAGAAGAAAAGTGCTGTCAACACCACCTGAGAATGCAACCATCAGGGAATCAAGCTTCTTGAGAATTAAAACTAATTGCTTTTTTTTATTATTTAAACTTAACTGGTTCATTATAAAATTTCCAAACGCGTTAGTTTTGTGACGCAGAAAATATATTTACAAAAACAGATTAATCATCTATAGAGATCATCAAATAGTTAAGTCGCCAAGTTGGTAAGCAATTTTTAAAACAGCCCCTATGCCAAATCAAGGTTTTGACTAATCAATGCAAAAGCCAATAAAATATCTTGCAGTCTTCTTGGTTATCCCGGCGGCGCTTGTTATTTATTCGAGTTTTTCAAACACGAACAACTATTATATTAAGACCACAGGCGGAGCCGTTGAAATCCATAAAGGAAAATTCGCTCCAATGAGCCAGGAGTTGTTTATTGTTTTACCAGGAGCACAAGCTCCGCAATCAATTAAAGCTGTTTATTCAAAGGAAGAGGTTTTTCCGCTTATCTTTAACTATTACATTAACAAAGCCGACGCCATTCTGGATATGCCTGGAATGCCTGATTTTGATGGAATTAAATTCTACCTGAAAAAAGCCCTTTCTTTTGGTATTACCGATGATCTTCGCAAAAAAGCCTATGCACGTTTAAACAGCATCGATATGATGATTCTCCAGTACAAGGCCGATGTCGCCGCAAGCAAAGAAACTGTTGACGGCTTTAAAACAGCTCTGGAGTATCTCAAAAAAGCTGCTTTGCTTGATCTTAATGCCGACCAGAACAAACTTGTAAACCAGAAAATCGAATCCCTCGCGGCTAAAATCGCAGAGTCTATAGCCGGATCGCCTAAAACACCAGAGGTTAAGCCTCCCGTCAAATAATCCACAATCCACTATTCGACTACTCCACTAATACAAATGGCACCACACTCCATGTTTTCCCGATTTCACCTCCTGCGGCGCTTTTTCTCTGCATATATTCATAGCTTCCATGCAACGTGTGTGGAACGTACATCCGGAAGGAGGAGTTGAAGGAGAAGGCATTTCTCCATTTAGAATAATTCGTTTGCTTTTATGTTTAGCCTCCTCGGAATCCGGTTTTGGCACCGCATTAATTAAAGCCTTAGTATAAGGATGCATGGGGTTTTTAATTATATCGCCGGTCGGTCCATATTCCACTATTTTGCCAAGATACATAACAGCCATGCGGTGCGCAATATTGCTCACCACGCTTAAATTGTGCGATATAAAAAGATAAGACAGGTTGTATCTGTCCCGCAAATCCATAAGCAGATTTATAACCTGCGCTTGAACCGATACGTCAAGAGCGCTGACAGGTTCATCACAAACAATTAAATCAGGCCTTAAAGATAAAGCTCTTGCTATATTGATGCGCTGGCGCTGCCCGCCTGAAAACTCATGTGGATAACGATATATGGCCTCTTCATCAAGCCCGACCTCATTCATAAGTCTTTTTGCATGATCCTCTCTGGTTCCTTGTATCAAGCGGAATTCAACAAGCCCTTCAGTAATAATATCAATGATATTCATTTTTGGATTAAGCGCCGTCAGAGGATCTTGAAAGATTATCTGCATACTTTTTCTTATCTCTCTTAGTTCCCTGCGATTAAGCTCAAGAAGATTCTTGCCGCAAAAAAGGATCTTGCCTCTTCGAGCCTTTTCCAGCCCAAGCAAAGTTCTTCCCAGAGTGCTCTTCCCACATCCTGACTCTCCGACAAGACCGAGTGTTTCACCTCTGTTTATATGCAACGAGACTATATCAACCGCCCTGACATACCCGACTGTTCTTGCCATGATACCGCGTTTTATCGGAAACCATGTTTGAAGGTCGCAAACTTCTAATAACGGCGATTTTTTTGGTTGTTTACAGTTCATTTTTCACAAGAAAACACGCTGTCCTGTGTTTATTGCCAAGATCGACGAGTTTTGGTTTTTCATCCCTGCATCTGTCAAATGCATCAGGGCATCGATCAAAAAAATGACACCCTGATGGATAATCAAGGGCTGACGGCACTTGGCCGGGAATTGCTTTCAATCTGCCTTTATCTGCTGAAAGTTTCGGGATGGCCTCAAGAAGCGCTATAGTATAAGGATGTTTGGGCCTTGAAAAAATATCGTTCCTGCTTCCTTCTTCGACTATTTTTGAGGCATACATAACCAGCACCCTGTCGCACATTTCCCATATCACTCCCATATCATGTGTAATAAGCAGTATAGAGGTGTGAGATCGTCTCGTCTCTTTGATCAGGTCGAAAATCTGAGCCTGTGTCGTTACATCAAGCGCTGTTGTCGGTTCATCCGCTATGATAAGGTCTGGTTCCAGCATCAAGGCCATAGCAATCATCACCCTTTGCTGCATACCTCCGGAAAGCTGATAGGGATAAGCAAACATCATTTCCTTTGGATCAGAGATCTTAACCTTCTCAACCCATGTTTCGGCAATATTCCAAGCTTCTTTTACTGTTATATTCTTATGCAGCAAAATAGTCTCAACCATCTGCCTGCCGATTGTATGCAGGGGTGAAAGTGCGGACCCGGGTTCCTGAAATATCATGCTTATCGCCCTGCCGCGTATTTTTCTCATCTCGTTGTGATCTAACTCAAGAAGATTTTTGCCGTAAAATAAAATTTCACCTGTTTCAATCTTTCCATAAGGCAATGGGATAAGGCGGAGTATGCTCAATGCTGTGACCGATTTCCCGCATCCTGATTCGCCGACCAATCCGACAATTTCGTTCCTGTCGACATGGAATGAAACATCATCAACCGCTCTTACAATACCTTCGTCTATTTCAAAAGTAACCGTTATGTTATTGATTTTAAGCAATTTCAAATTCCTCAATCTTTATCATTCAAGCCTGCTGCTTCTCTTCGGGTCATAAGCGTTTCTTATTCCATCACCTACAAATACACCAAGAAGCATAACCACAAATAACGCCAAAGACGGATAGAGAATAAGCCACCATGCCCATCTGTACTGCTGAGCCTGTAATAGAAGCTCTCCCCAGCTTGGAGTGGGCGGGGGAAGTCCGAACCCTAGATAGTCAAGAGCCGCAAGTGTTCCTATTGCTCCGACAAGAGAAAAGGGGAAAAAAGTTATTACAGGAACCATGGCATTGGGAAGAATATGTTTAAATATTATCTTATATGATGATACTCCCATGCATTTGGCGGCCTCAACAAATTCTTTTTTGCGCAGACGGAGAAATTCAGCGCGGATATAATAAGAAATCCCTATCCAGTTGAAAAGCCCATAACAAAACAGAAGTAAAGAAAAACTCCGCCCATAGATTGATCCCATAAGAATCATAATATAAAGAAACGGCAGCGCGCTCCAGATTTCAATAAAACGTTGGCCTGTTATGTCCATTGCTCCGCCATAATATCCCTGAACAGCACCCGCAATAATCCCTAAGATCATTGAACAGGTAACAAGCATCAGGCCGAAAGTAAGCGAAGTTCTCAATCCATAAAGAATTCTGGCTAAAACATCCCTGCCTGCCCCGTCAATCCCCATCAAATGCTCCTTAACCGGGATAAATGGAAAGCGGATATCATCTTTTTCAAAGCTAATGCTGTAAGGCCGGTTTTTAACCTTTAAAACAAAAGGATCAATCGTATGCAAAAACCGCTCTTTTACAATAGTTAGAAGGGTTTTTCTATCTTGAGCTGTAAGAGAGTTCCATATATTTACGCTGTTTTGTTTGATTTTGTTTTGAACAGGCTTCAGGTTTTTGTCGAAAACTATTTTTTCTACACTCTGATGTTTTGCCATTGCCTTTCTGAATGTAAGTCTGACACTTTCAGGCGCGCTTTTACGCGAAAAGTATGTAGATAGAGAAATTACAACTTCTATTCCATTATTGCCCATTACCTTTGAAGAAATTAATCGCTGCGCATTTTCGTTTGCAAATCGCTTTTCAATTCCATGCTTTATGCTTTCCGGGATGTTGTAATATACGGGCAAAAAAACCCCTTTTGCCTGCTTGTCTTTCATGTTGATAAAAAAGCCGAATGAAGCAGATCTGACAATTGAATAATCCTTCCTTATATTAACGGTTCCGATCATGGGCATTGCGGTAAAAACAAGTGTGACATTATCTGAAACAGCAATCGATTCTGGATCAATGCTTTCAAAAGGGCTGAATTGAACCAGTGGGAAGATCATAAAATTGCCGGTATCTTTTCTGAATGCTGCGCTTCTGTTTATGCTTTTGTAATCCGGCCTTGTTTGTTTATTGTTTCCGGCGAACAGGTCTTCGGGATAAAACTTAACCGCAGGAAAATATGATTTTCCATTAAACCTGACATATAAAGGAATATCATTGCATACAAGTTCGGAACAAAGACTGATCACATAAAAAATAATCAATATCCCTAATGAGATATAAGCGCGCTTTATTTCTTTAAAACGCGATATCCTCATCCTTGTTATCGGGTTTTTAAATATTTTATGAATCATTGACAAGGGTTCAGCCCATCTTTTGAAAATCCGTAAATATCCACCGCCCGCTTCGCTCAAGGCGCAGAGACCGCAGAGAAAATAAATATTTATCCTTTCTGTTGAGAGGACAGAAAGAATAAAACTCTAATGCTGCGCATGTCAATATGGTCATATGGTTTGAAATTATATAAACCTAATAGAAATATCCATTGGCCTGTGGACTTTTGTTTTCCGGCCTCTCACCGGAAAACAAAAATAAGTCAACCTCTGCGTTCTCCGCGGCTTTGCGGTGAGCTAATACGATCATTGTTGAATACCTTGGATCAGCTTTTCTGAAATGTTATTCGGGGATCTATAAGAACATACAAAAAGTCTGAAAGGATGTTTCCAATAAGGCCAAGCACAGAGGTAAGTGAAAGGATGCCCATGAAAACAGGATAATCACGACCTACTATTGCCTCAAGGCTTAATCTGCCCATCCCCGGTATTTCAAAAACCTGTTCGATGATCACCGATCCGGCGAACATAACGGTTAAAATAGATCCGAGTCCTGTTGCAATGGGTATTAAAGAGTTACGCAAGGCATGTCCCCAAATGGCCCTGTTAAAACTCCCACCCTTTGCAAGAACGGTTCTCACATAGTCTTTGCTTATCTGCTCAAGAAGAGAATTTTTCATCAAAAGGGTTAAAACAGCAAAGTTTCCTATAATGTAACATAGAACCGGAAGAAACATATGCCTGAAGATATCCTTTGACTGGCCCCAGAATGTCATTCCAGCAAAGTTATCGGAATAAAACCCGGATACAGGGAAAAAATCCCATAAACCCTCCACGGTTCCGCAAAAAAGCATCTTCAGAACCATTCCAAATGCAAATGCCGGAACAGCATATCCGACAAAAACAATTACACTTGATCCAAGATCAAACATGGTGTTGTGTTTGATAGCCTTTATTATGCCGAGAGGGATGCATACAAGATAGGATAAAACAAAACCTGTTACTCCAAAGACAAGTGAAACCTTAAATCGCTGACTGATGAGCTGCCAGGCGGTTTTATTGGGGAATTTATATGATTCCATTTTCATGCCGAGCCTGTCGGTCACGAGCCATTTCCAATATCGCTTGTAAAATGGTTTGTCAAAGCCGAAATGTGCTTCTATGGCTTTTCTCTGCTGTTCGGAAATAGATGCGCCGGCTTCTACTCCCCTGCCCGATTCTTCGGCGCCTATACCTTTCATTTGCATTATAACCTGTTCCACAGGCCCGCCGGGCACGAACTGGATAAGGCCAAAACACAAAATCGTAATCCCAATAAATGTTGGAATCACAAGAATAAACCGCCTGATAAAATAGTTCATACGTTCCATAATCCAATATCCTTATGCCGGGCGACAAATTGTCACCCTTTTTACCTATAATCCCGATACTTCATACATTATAACAGATATCTTTTCAAGATATTGAAACTATATGCTCACTGCCCACATATATCAGCCGGATGTAATTTTATAAATCTCTTGACGGATGCGGCAGCGCCATAATATTTAACTTTTAGTAACCATTCAGCCACGGATGAACGTAGATAGTTTTAAACACAAAGAAATCGCCGATATTGTTCTTAGAAATAAAAGAAAAATATCAATAATAATCAGCGTATATCTGTGGCTGAATAGTTGCAACTTTTATGAAACAGTTTTAGTGATATAAAATGAAACCTGGGAAAATAATTAATGATGACAATATCATAAGGCATGTGCTTATAAATGCCCGAACTATTGCTGTTGTGGGGTTAAGCCCAAAACCGGAAAGAGATTCAAATAAGGTTGCAGTATATCTCAAGGATCATGGGTACAAAGTTATTCCTGTTCGGCCTGCTCAAAAAGAGATACTCGAAGAAAAAACATATACGTCCCTTGACGATATAGACGAACCAATAGATATTATTAATGTATTCAGAAATTCTGCTCAG
>JASEIZ010000330.1 GCA_030017395.1 Desulfobacterales bacterium
CGTTGGCCATTACTGAGGGGAACTCTTTTTTATACCTCAGTATTTTTCTGAAAGGGGGCACTCCATAGGATAGAGCAATCAGATCATGATCATTGATAAACAGAATTTTAAATCCCCTCGAACGGGCTATTTGCACCAGCTCCTCAACAGTATGCGCTCCGTCGCTGAATGTAGACCGCAGATCTATGAGCCCAGGCGCTGCTTCATACCCGCCCTGTTGGCTTGAATCAGTTACGCACAGCTGTGTTGTAAAAAAAATCAGGATTGTAAATCCAAAGACTCTGATAATTTCCCTCATTAAAAATCACCTGTTTCCCTTTCTTGTTTTTTTTATTTCTATTTGCAAAAAACCGCAATAAAAAAAAGCCCTAAGATAAAGACGTGCGTTGATTACAACAGTCAAATGATGATTGGCGGTAATAAGTTCAAAGCTCAATTTGTTGTAAAAATACTTGATAAAAAACACTATAAAGATAATAGTTTCTTGGCGGGGCGACGATCTTTACTGTAGGGTAAAAACAAATGCATAAAGTAATATTTAAAAAAGCCGCGTATGATTATGAAACCTTAAAACCGATACTTTTTGAGATGATCGACTCCATATCTGGAGATTGTATTAAAAGACAGGATAGGGTTCTGATTAAGCCGAATCTTCTTTTGCCGGCCAAACCTGAAAAAGCGATTCTTACCCATCCGCTTGTTGTCAGGGTAGTTGCCGAATATATTCAAAGCAAAGGAGGTTATGTTCAGATTTCCGATAGCCCTGCTACCGGTTCGTTTGAAAAGATACTCAAAGAGGGCGGATATAAGAAAACCCTTAAAGATATCGGTGTTGAATTTAAAGAGTTCCAAGCCTCCGTAAAGGTGGATATCGGCGAACCTTTCGGCAGTATAGATATTGCAAAGGATGCTGTTGAAGCCGATGTCGTGATAAATCTGGCAAAGCTTAAAACCCACTCCCAGATGCTTCTTACCCTTGGCGTAAAAAACATGTTTGGATGCATTGTAGGTTTAAAAAAACCGGAATGGCATTTTAGAAGCGGCGTTGACAGGGAAATCTTTGCAAAACTCCTTGTTCAAATTTACAATACAATAAAACCGTCGATTACCATAATTGACGGCATTTTAGCCATGGAAGGGCAGGGTCCGGGCAAAAGCGGCATTCCACGGTATCTGGGCATACTTGTCGGAAGCAATAATGCTCCTGCCGCAGACATGGCTATATGCAGCATGTTGGGGATGGAACCCGATAATCTGCTTACCGTAAAAGAGGCAAAAAAAACAGGACTGGTCGGCAATAAAATACATATAAGTGGAGACTTTTATATGGTTAATGATTTTTTGCTTCCAGCGCAAACCTCTCTTATGTTCGGGCCCAAAGTGTTTCATAAATTCATGCGAAAGCACCTGCTCCAGAGGCCTTTGGCAGATAATCATATCTGTCAATTATGCGGTGAATGCTGGCAATACTGCCCCACAAAGTCTATTACTAAACAGGAAAAAGGGATAGGTTTTGACTATGACAGGTGTATCAGGTGCTACTGCTGTATAGAGGTGTGTCCTCATGGAGCGCTTAGTTCTGCTGAGCCTTTGCCGGGCAGGATATTTTCCCTGTTTAGATAGTTTTAATGAATAGCTTCCCTGATTCACCATCAAAAAAATAAAAAACCTCGTTGATCCTGAGAAATCAGGG
>JASEIZ010000331.1 GCA_030017395.1 Desulfobacterales bacterium
CAGGCTTATCAAGTCCGGCATGACGATTTCAAGACTTTTTACGAGATCATCATATATAAATCTTTTAAATTCTGGTTTTTTACCAAAATTTAATAATAAGCTAACTTATTTGTTGCTTTCAACTAATTGATTAATCGAGCTTCAAACTCATCACCAAGCTCATTATAGACTTTATAAAAACTTCTAAGAATAATATTGGTGATTTCTTTGTGTTTAAAACTATCTGCGTTCATCTGTGTGAATCTGTGGCTGAATAGTTACAAAAAGAGTTCGTTTTTATTCCAATTAATCTGCTATGTCAAGGAAAGTCAAGCTACAGAAAATCTTCGACCGTAAGGAAGTCAGCCATTTTTAGATTCGCTCTCTAACCTTGAACCCTTGAACCTATGAACATGTGAACTGTCACAGCGTTTTCTTCCATACCAGTCTATCTGTCTGCATATTCCACGTATAATGCTTACCTCTTTTGCTCTTAACTGCATCCGGTTTAAAAAATGGCGCAGTTTGTCCAGCCAATAATCGGGATTTTCAGGGTTGATATAGTTTATTCTTACAAGAACATCTTTAAGCTGACTATACATCCCTTCAAGTTCATGCACGGTTGCAAGCCTGGGAGTAAATTGCATATCCTCCTGAAGATCTGCAATAAAGATTTCATAGCACATTATCATTACACTTTGCGCCAGATTAATGGACGAAAATTCAGCTGTCGGAATACTGACAAGTGTATGGCAATATCTAATATCTTCATTTTTCAGCCCTCTGTCCTCAGGACCGAATAAAATAGCAACCCTGTTTTCACGGGAAATTGCCACAAGATTTTCCGCAAGTTTTGAAGGTGTGTTTACTACCTGACGCTGTCCTCCCAAACGAGCGGTAGTTCCGACAACATAACTGTAACAAGAAAGCGCCTCTCTAAGGTTTTTGTAAATTTCAATTTGTGAGACAATATCTGATGCAACATGGGTCGCCAATTTAAGCACCCCGTCAACATCATAGTTTTGGGGATCTACAACGACAAGACGTCCGATCCCCATATTTCGAACCGCACGAGCCGCTGCTCCGATATTTTCAGAATATCTGGGCCGATTAAGAACAACGGCAATATTGTCAAGATTGATTTTGCAAGACATTTAACAAATTATTTCAAAGCTGTTAAAAAAATATCCAATTTCAAAGTCAGCCGATCCCGGCGAATCTGAGCCATGAACAATGTTTTTCTCGATTTCCGTGGCAAAATCTCTCCGAATAGTTCCCTCTGCCGCCTCTTTGTAATTAGTAGCTCCCATTAATTCACGGTTCTTTGCAATTGCATTTTCACCCTTTAGGATCAATACAACAACAGGACCGGATGACATAAAGTCCGTAAGGCTGTCAAAAAACGGCCGTTCTTTATGGACCGCATAAAAGCCTTGCGCCTGCGCCTTGGTCATATAAATCATCTTCATGGCAACTATTTTCAGATTATTATCTTCAAATCGCTTAATCACTTCACCAATAAGGCCGCGAGCTACTCCATCAGGTTTGATAATAGATAATGTTCTTTCCATGTGCTTATTTATCCTTTCTTATTCGTTCACAGGTTCAGGGTTCAAAGGTTCAGGGTTCTGACCTCTGACCTCTGTTTCTTCATTTTTACCATTGAAGCTCCCCGCCGCAAGCAGCGGGGAATGCGCTCGCTGTTCAGTTCAA
>JASEIZ010000332.1 GCA_030017395.1 Desulfobacterales bacterium
AAATAAAAATCTACGATGTCGTGGCACATCTTGCAGTCCACGATGTCGTGGCACTTACCAATTAAGGATTAGGGGATTAAGGGATTAGTTTTTTGCGAATCGAGGGAAATAAATGTATTTTCAGGAAGTAATACTATCGTTACAGAAGTTCTGGGCGCGCAAAGGATGCACGCTGATTCAGCCTTATGACATCGAGGTCGGCGCAGGAACATTTCACCCTGCGACACTTCTTAGGGCGCTTGGCCCTGAGCCGTGGAATGCGGCTTATGTCCAGCCTTCCAGGCGTCCTACAGACGGCCGTTATGGTGAAAATCCGAATCGGTTGCAGCATTATTATCAGTTCCAGGTAGTACTCAAGCCATCTCCGGTTGATGTGCAGAAAAAGTATCTTCAGAGCTTGAAGGTTCTCGGTATTGATTGTCTTGATCACGATATAAGGTTTGTTGAAGACGACTGGGAATCGCCGACTCTTGGCGCATCCGGTCTTGGATGGGAAGTGTGGCTGGATGGCATGGAGATCACTCAATTTACATATTTTCAACTTGCAGGCAGTATTGAGCTCCATCCTGTTTCAGTGGAGCTTACTTATGGCCTGGAACGCATTGCCATGTATCTTCAGGGTGTAGATAATGTGTATGATTTGAAATGGAACGACAAAATAACTTATGGAGATGTATATCACCAGCAGGAAGTAGAACAGTCAACATATAATTTTGAAAAAGCGGATGTGGATATGCTCCTGGACCTTTTCAACAAATACGAAAATGAAGCCATGCAAATGATTAAAAGACCGCTCATTCTTCCTGCTTATGAATATTGCCTGAAATGTTCACACACATTTAACCTTCTCGATGCCCGCGGAGCGATCAGCGTAACAGAAAGAACCGGTTATATTGCACGGGTAAGAAATATCGCCAGGGCTTGCGCGGAAGAGTATCTGAAACAGCGGGAGGCCATGGGTTTTCCTCTGTTGAAGAAATAAAATTATAAGGTTCTTCTCCAATTTAGTTGGAGAAGAGGGTCCAAGGATTCCAATGCCCAAAGATTCAAGGGTTTATTTTCTAAAGACGTTATCAGCGTCTTTAACATTCTTTCGCTTTCTGCTATATTTTTTTAATGTAGCCAATGCATCTTGATATTGCGGTTCAAAAACAATACGGCAAGGAAAGCGGTCACCTTCTGGAAACACATAGAACACACTGAGGGCACTTGTATTTTAATGAGTGCCGAATCCATGATACATACTCTTTTCAATACGAATGGAATACCTCTTCAGTCGAATGTGGACATTCGTTTGCTAAGGTTAATTATTGATTGTATTTCTATTCCAGCATATATAAAAATTTGTGAAGTGGATAACTTTTTAAGAGAAAGTGGAATGTTTTACTGTTTACTCAGATGAAAAAGGTGGCATATTATGAAAAAAATGGATTTTGAAAAATAGATTTCGGTCAATGCTTCACTGCCTGATGGTGCAGAAATAAATTCTTATTATCCTACATCTGTAGGAAGCGGTGAAATCGTGCAGGATTCAAGCTCTGCCACTGGAGTATCATTTGACCCAGAACAAACAAAACAGATGGTCCAAGCCGTTGATTATGTGAAAAATAGTAAATTATATCATTGCTGTCCAAAATAGCTTGGATTTTCAAGTTTCGGGTCAATAAAAACA
>JASEIZ010000333.1 GCA_030017395.1 Desulfobacterales bacterium
ATGCCGGATCAAGTCCGGCATGACGATTTCAAGACTTTTTACGAGACCATCAAAACTTAACAAACAACAAAAAAAGGATAAAACCGTGTCAAAAATTATTTGTTCTGCAGCTATTCAAGGAGCCCACAAAATTGTGAGCATGGCAGAAGTAAAATGTGATGAGGCTCTGGAAAAGTGGGGACCAGATCAGAATATTGGATTCCCTAATACAACTTATTATCTTCCGGTTATCTATGCAATGCTTGGGACCCCGGTAGAAACGTTGGGGAATGCTCGTGAGGTTCTGAATAAATGCAAAACACTTCTTCCTCCAATTGTTAAGGATGAATCATGGCTTCCTCCTCTGGCCTCTGCGCTTGAAGCCGGTATGAGCACTCTTTTCGCAGAAGAGATTCTTGAGGCGATAAAATATCTCGAAGAGCCGGATTGTTATACAAAAACAGAAGACCCGCTAATTGACAACATTTGGCTTGGAGCCGCCGACGATGTTATTATGCGAAAGCGCGGGGTGGAGTTTGTTGACGGTAGTGCTCCGGGTTTTGCCATAATATTAGGCGCGGCCCCTACTACCGAGATCGCGGCCAAGATTGCAATAGAGCTTCAGGAAAAGAACCTGTATGTTTTAATGTGCGCTGATCACGACGGAAAGACAATGTCTGAGCAGCTTATAGAAGCTGGTGTTCAAATCGGGTGGTCTACAAGACTGGTTTCTTTTGGGCAAAGCTATACGGCAGCAGTATTTGCAGTTGGATTTGCAGTTCGCGCGGCTATGTCTTTTGGCGGAATTAAGCCCGGAGATTTTGATGGGAATCTTCTTTTTTGTAGAGGGGGGATATTCGCTTTTATAATAACATTGGGGGCTATTACAGAGGAATGGGTTGCTAATGCAGCCGGTGCTATTAACTGGGGCGTTCCGATTATAGCTGATGCGCCGGCTCCCAAACTGGTTGTTCCCGAAATCTGTGATTATGAGCTCATTACAGGTGATATTTCTCATGATCAGATAGTCCAGAAGGCTATCGATGTCAGGGGATTGAAAATAAAGATAAGTAAGATTGATATTCCCATGTCTTATGGGCCTGCCTTTGAAGGTGAACGTATCCGGAAAGAGGATCTTTACTTTGAATGTGGCGGCGGGAAAACGCTTGGCGTTGAGTTGACTGTTGCAAAAGATATGTCCGAAGTGGAGGACGGGAAGATAGAAATTATCGGCCCTGATATAGATGAAGTTAAAGAAGGGGGTAGCCTTCCTTTTGGCATATTGATTGAGGTTGCTGGCAGGCAGATGCAACCTGATTTTGAACCGATTTTAGAGCGCCAGATTCATCATCTGGTTAATTATATTCAGGGAGTAATGCATATAGGACAAAGAAGTATTATGTGGCTCCGGATAGGCAAAGCAGCGGCTGAAAAAGGGTTTTTATTAAAACATTTAGGCAAAGTCATTCATGCCAAGTATCACCAGGAGTTTTCAAGTATTGTTGATAAGGTTCAGGTTACTATTTATACCAAAAAAGAGAAGGTCAAAGAACTTCTTGAGTCGGCAAAAAATGTGTATGTACAGAGAGACAAGCGGGTTGAAGGGATGGTTGATGAAACCGAAGAGATATTCTACTCATGTACGCTCTGTCAGTCTTTTGCTCCGAGT
>JASEIZ010000334.1 GCA_030017395.1 Desulfobacterales bacterium
CGTTCTGGATGCCGGATCAAGTCCGGCATGACGATTTCAAGACTTTTTACGAGACTATCAATACTATAATAAGAAATAAAAAAGAACTGATTAGCCACAGACACACAGACTGACACAGACAATGGATATTAATGAGCTTACTTACCAGATAAATGGTGCGATATTCGAAGTTAGCAAATTGTTAGGCGCTGGATTTCTCGAAAAAGTGTATGAGAACGCATTAATTATGGAGTTGGGTTTAAGAGGAATTAAAGCGGTGAGTCAATTTCCGATTTCTGTGAAGTATAAGGGTAAAAATATCGGTGAGTATTTTGCCGATATTGTTGTCGGAGACAAGGTGATAATTGAACTAAAGGCGATTGATAAATTGCAAAAAATTCATGAAGCACAGATGTTGAACTACTTGAAAGCTACTGGAATGAAGGTTGGTTTGCTTGTAAACTTCACATTCCCAAAAGCTGAAATCAAAAGATTTGTTTTTTAGCCACAGAAGCGCACGGGCGGTGTTATTATTAAAGAAAATAACACATCTTTTGTGAAACAACTGAACAATTTGTTTGGCCTATGAATTAGTCTAACGAATTATTTATATCTGTGTGTGTCTGTGTGTGTCTGTGGCTAATAAAAAAAGGAGTCTTATGGAATATCATCAAAACAAGCGCATATTAATCACCGGCGGCGCCGGTTTTTTAGGTTCTCATCTTTGCGAACGTCTTGTTGCCGAAGGTTTTGAGGTATTATGTGTGGACAACTGTTTTACCGGTACAAGGCAAAATATCCTTCATCTTTTAAATAAGCCGAACTTTGAATTTATTCGCCACGACATTACATTTCCTCTGTATATTGAAGCGGATGAAATTTACAATCTTGCCTGTCCTGCATCGCCTGTCCATTATCAGTTTGATCCTGTTCAGACTACAAAAACAAGCGTGCATGGCGCCATCAATATGTTAGGGCTTGCCAAACGGATTAAGGCTAAAATTCTGCAGGCATCCACAAGCGAGGTTTACGGAGACCCGGATGTCCACCCCCAGCCGGAAACCTATTGGGGCAGGGTAAATCCTATCGGTCCGAGATCCTGTTATGATGAAGGAAAAAGGTGCGCTGAAACCCTTTTTTTTGACTATTATCGCCAGCACGGTCTGAAAATCAAAGTTGTCAGAATATTTAACACATACGGCCCGCGGATGCATCCGAATGACGGCCGCGTTGTTTCCAATTTTATTGTTCAGGCATTGAAAAACAGGGATATCACGGTGTTTGGCGATGGAACCCAAACACGCTCCTTTTGTTATGTAGATGATTTAATTGAAGGCATGATCCGCATGATGAGCGGGCCGGATGATTTTACAGGACCTGTAAACATGGGGAATCCGGATGAATTCACTATCCTTGAGCTGGCTCAAGAAATCATAAAAATTACAGGTTCAAAATCAAAAATTGTGTTTAAGCCCCTGCCGCAGGATGATCCCATGCAGCGCAAACCTGATATCAGCCTTGCAAAGAAAAAACTAAAATGGCAGCCAACAGTAAAACTAAACCAGGGTTTGAAAAAAACCATAAAATATTTTGACACAATACTATGATGAATTCGTAAAAAGTCGAAAAGTTCTCTTTTCCGTCATTCCGGCGAAAGC
>JASEIZ010000335.1 GCA_030017395.1 Desulfobacterales bacterium
CCGAAGATATCGAGTGGTAAAGTAGGGCAATTTTCCCAAATATATCATGGATCCCGAGGCGCGGCAAGGCAAATATAAACTCGTTCAAAGATGTTATAGCAAATGTGTATTATAACGAGCGGACATTTTTTGTCCGGTTTTTCTATTGCCAAAAAACAAGGCTTCCTATGCTTGAAAACCTCAACAGCCTGGTCCAGCTAAAAGGCTGGCTCGAAAAACAGGGAGGTGTGGCGGAGAACCTTTCCGCAGAGCCTGTGCAAGAGCTGCCATGACTCAAAGACCGCCCAAAAGGACGGAAGATGGGGAAAATAAACAAACCAGCCGGTAACTCCAGCCGGTTTGTTAAACCAAGTTCAAAAAATCACCGGGAGAAACAGGTGAAACAGGTGAATTCTTAAAATGCTCAAGATCGCGTGTAACGATATAAACAGCATTGATTCTTTTCGCGCATATGGAAAGCAATGCATCCTCATAATCCGGCATTGGAAGCTCTAACGCCTTTAAACACTCCTTATGCCCCACCTCGAGAACCCTAAAAATTTGCAGCAGCCTATGAATCATATCCCTAGCCTGGCTTTCTTGCATATAATGGCGGCGGGCGACGTAGTAAATATCGGTTACCATGTTTGAGGTTATATAAGCCTCGATTTTCTCTTCAGCAGAAAGAAATAATAATTTTGCTGCAGCCTCGAAGAACGGTTCCCGTTTGGCGAGCATATCAAGAATCACGTTAGTGTCAATTAAGACTTTCATAATGCTTAAACTTCTCCTCTTTTGCATCTTCTTTGGTTGCAGTGCTTGGCAGGATGCCGATAAGAGATTTGGCGACAGCGATTTTATCTTCTTTTTCCGCAATAAGCCGGGCAACGCGTTTGCCGTTTTTTGTGATAATAATATCCTCTTTGCCGACAAGAGAAAGATAGCGCCCGATATTTGTTTTGAATTCCGATGAGGAGACAATCATAAAAAGCACCTCCAGTCAAACAATTAGTCGTCTAACAATATTATATACAAATTGACCATAAACAACAACAAAAAATGGGTCAAACAATTAATTAAACACAGGTCAAAACAGTACCAGCGACCCGCAAATAAACATACCATAGGGGGGTATAAATCCCTGGGCCTTGCGAAAGAAGAGCGGGCGCGCGGCCGCGTGCAAAAATTCGCGGTTTCAAACAGAGTATTACCACTCAAAAATTCCCAGGAAAAAGAGGTGATGTGCATGGCCAAGAACGGTACCCATGGCGGAAAGGAAAATACTTGACGGAGGAAGCTCAAGACTATGCCAAATTGATATAAGCAAAACATGAAAAAAAGCACTTCTTCGGAGGTGCTTTTTTCATGCCCATTTTTAATCGGATTTTCAAAAATTCTATCCAGCCATTTCAAAATAAGAAATCAACCAATTGACAACAGTTGAAGCAATAATTAATATTAAAATGGACGGACGTCCGAATTAATAACCGGTGATTATTCATATTAAAACGTCAAAGGAGCGGTTGAACATGTGGGATCGCTTTGTTGACTTGGTATTACTATTTGTACTGTATTCATTTTTCGGGTGGCTTTTGGAAACAACTTATGCAACCATCTCTGAAAGGAAATTCGTAAACAGAGGATTCCTGTCTGG
>JASEIZ010000336.1 GCA_030017395.1 Desulfobacterales bacterium
TCTATATACATTTTCTTTATAACCCTTTGGGGCCTTTGCAAAATGTTATGTATTAAACATTTTGCAAAGGCCCCTTTTTATAATTGTAAAAATCTAATAAAGCTATCAAAAAAATAAAAAACATCAACGAAAAAGATTGTGTTTAGATCAGACACAGGCTTTGTTTCCTGCGAATACATGTGTATATGGTAATTTTATTGACAATTTGTCAAACAATACCCTATTAAAAGGCCAAACAAGCTATTTTAGAAAGTGTATTTTAAAATATGCTGTTTCGCATATTTAATCAAACAATTTTGGAGCCCCCGGTGTCTTAATTGGGAGGATAGGTGTGTTGAAGTTATTGCTTATAGATGATGAGGAAGGCATTAGAAAATTATTGAGCATGTCTCTTAGGAACGAGGGATATGATGTTATAACGGCCGATAATGGACACAACGGTATTGAACTGTTTAAACAGGAAGCTCCTTCGATTGTTTTAACAGATATTAAAATGCCCGGGATGAATGGTATAGATGTTTTAAAAAAGATCAAAGAGATAAATACGGATGCAGAGGTCATTATAATAACCGGACACGGAGACATGGAAAAGGCTGTCAAGTCAATACAGCTTGAAGCCTCTGATTTTATAACAAAACCTGTTAATGCGGACGCTCTTTCCAAGGCTCTTCAACGTGCTGAAGCAAAGTTAAAGGTCAAAGAAACGCTTAAGCATTATACATTTAATCTTGAAAAAGCGGTAGAGGAAAAGACAGCAGCGCTTGAAAAATCACATAAAGGAATGAAAACTCTTTGCGATATTACATGCAACCTCAGTGAAAAGAAATATCTTGTCGAAGCCTTTGATCTTATCATCGAGAAGATCAAAAAAATATTTTTATTTAAATCGGCAATCCCCCTTGTTTTTAACGAAGCAAGAGATGATTTCATTAAGGTCGATGGTTATAGATGGTTGCAAACAGAGGATAAAGAAGAGATTATATCTGCGATTAATTCTATGCGTTATCCAATGGAGATTGCCGAACTAAGCGCTATGGGCTATGGCTGGTTAAAAAACTTTGAAAATTATAAGTCTTTATCTGTTGTCCCGATAGATAGAAATGGTGATATTGCCGGCGGAGTGATTCTGCTTGCATCTGAGGCTAATGTTTTTTCGGGAGATGATTTACGCTTTTTTTATCTTATGCTTTCACAGGTTGCCTATGATATTAGAAGAATAGCGCTGAATGAAGAAAAGCTGAAGGGGTTGGATGATAAGGTCGAAATGTTTTCGGGCTTTGGAGGAATCATCGGAAAAGATCACAAGATGCGTCAGATTTATAATTTGATTTTAGACATAGCTCCTACCGATGCAACAGTATTGATTCAAGGTGAAAGCGGATCAGGAAAAGAGCTTATTGCAAGGGCAGTTCATTTGCATAGCCATAGAAAAGACAAGCGTTTTGTTGTTGTGAATTGCTCTGCATACCCTCATACATTACTCGAAAGCGAGTTGTTCGGCCACGAGAAGGGGGCCTTTACAGGCGCGACCAGGAGCCGGATGGGCCGCTTTGAACTGGCGCACGGGGGCACGATTTTCCTCGACGAAATAGGAGACATGAGCCCTGCCCTCCAGGTCAAGGTTCTCCGGG
>JASEIZ010000337.1 GCA_030017395.1 Desulfobacterales bacterium
CCGCCGCAAGCAGCGGGGAATCTTCGACTGTAAGGAATTCTGTCAATTTTTTGATCCGCTCGCTAACCCAGCCGCAAGCAGCGGGGAATGCGCTCGCTGTTCAGTTCAATCTCTTCCTAATTTCCACTTTCCAATTTCAAGTTTCAAGCCGTGAACGGCTACTTATTGCTTTATTCTAACCGAACTGCCCGCCTTTATTGCATCTCCCGTAATCAGGACGGCGTGGGCATCGTCAGGATAGACCTCTGTTATCTTTATCTCGCCGGTTTTAAGCCCGGGCAGAAAAAACCTCCGGCCGTCTTTTCCCTGGATTATCTTTCCGCTCTCATAAACTTCGAGCATGTCACCGCGTGAAAGCCCGGCTCTTCTTCCGGAAGAAATTATAATTTTATCATTTACTGTTGAAACAATATATCCCTTCCATGGCAAAATATCTACGGTATCGCAAATCTTTTCACCCATGACTTCTGCAATATGTGACAGGGCATCCTTTAGCGCAGTTGTATCCTTTATCTTTTCTGCTTTTATTGACGCAAACTCTGTTTCATCAATCTCGACTTCATAATCAAAGCTCTCGTCAAGAATTTCTGCACCTGTTTCAATATCGTAAACCTCACAACTTATAATCACCCGCAAAAAATTCCGGTCGTCTTTCATCCACAGGAACCCCTGTTTTTCTTTATAAACCTTTATATCTATAAAAGCTCCGGTTACAATCGCATTCATGCCGAGCCTCCGCCCTGCTTTTGCCAGAGCAAGATTGTCAAAACGGCCTGCTTCCATCGATAATGGCCTGTTTAAAAAATCGGGACATTCAGAATCCCCGGGCTTTACGAGCAAGGTATCGGGGCATGCCTCATTTATGGTTTCAGCAAGATTTTTCTGAAACAATTCTTCAAGATTTTGATCGGTGCAAGGGGTATGGTTTGCGAAAAAATAAATTGCGATCTTTTTTTTCATATCATCTACTGCCGTTATGTCCCGAACTATCTTCTTTGTACTCTTTTTAACAGACGAATACGTTGAGCATCCGGCAATCATAAATATTGAAAACAAAAAAATAACAGCAACAAAAATAACTCGAATATATGCTTTATGAATTATCATTTTTTTCTCTCATATGTTGCGGTAACCGCAGTAGTAATCCCGCCGCGAGCTGTAAAACCTCCTGAAACCTCCATGCTTTTTGGATCAAGCAGCTCGACTAAATCATTTAGAATGTGGTTAACTAAATGTTCATAGAAGATGCCTACATTTCTGAATTGTAACATATAAAACTTTAGCGACTTTAATTCAACAATCTTTACATCGGGTCTATATTTAATTGTTATGCATCCAAAGTCAGGAAGTCCTGTCATTGGGCATACCGATGTGAACTCAGGTTGTTTTATTACGATATCTATATCCCTTTGGCCCTTATATTTATACTCCATAGCAGTCAGGATATCTGCTTTAACTATATCCGGCTTGTCTGTCTTGTAACTGACTTGTTTTTTCGGCATATTGCAAGTACCTCGTTATGATACGAAACGTGTTAAGTGTTAGGTGGTTAAAGATATGATTAAACAGGCAATTGCTTTAACCTAACACCTAACACCTAAC
>JASEIZ010000338.1 GCA_030017395.1 Desulfobacterales bacterium
TTCGCCGGAATGACGTAAAACGGTATTTTTTGACTTTTTACGAAGCCATCAATATATAGTTCTTGTTTAAAAGTAACAGTACCATTGTTGTGTTCTATGTGCATCTCAAAGCAAAAACACTTTATATTTATTTAACCTTTTGCTCATTCCTTTGGCATCCCCATCAAGCCTGTTCAACTCTGCCCAAAATCCATTGGCGTGGTTTTTTATGCGGGTATGAACAAGTTCATGAAGGAGAACATAATCAATCACTTCGCCCGGCAATCTGACCAGCTTTATGTTGAGGCTTATATTATTCCTGGCTGAACAACTCCCCCATCTGGTCTTTTGGTTTCTTATGGACACTTTATTATAACTAAAACCGTGTTTCCCGGATAATTCATTTAATCTGTCAACAAGCTTCTTTTTGGCTTCCGCCCTGTCGATTTCAACATAATTCTTTGTAAAAGCGTTATGCTCCTTTTCCAACCGTTTCATTTTGTCCAGGTGTTTTCGTATCCAGCCTCTTTTGGATTGAGCAAACTGCCTGGCTTTATCGAACGATACACCACAGGGAACGGCAACCCGAACGCCCTTGAACGGTTTCACCGAAATATTGATATTCTTTGCCCGTTTGCTGCGTTCAAACAAAATCTGTTCGATACCATCAGTTTCAATATTTTCATCTTTTGCTTTCAAGGATATACTTTTTAATAGTCGCGTGAACACTGGATTGGAAATTCCCTTGGTTCTCCTGTTTGAGGTGCAAAAACAGACCGAAATTATGACGCAACATATATATTAACCGAAAATATAAGTCAATTTGTTATCTTTTTTCCGAGACGTTGTATCACCATCTTGATTAGCACATTAGTGAAAGCAGAATGGCTTCTTAAAACTGTAAAGCTACAACAGGATGTCCCAAAATAATGCGCTCGCTATCGCGGTTTAAGCTTCGGCACTAAGGCTTATTGACCGACTCTCGATATTACGGGGCTTTAGCTGGAGCAAAAATCTTCACTTGGAGTGAGATGGGAACGTTGAAAGTGGAACTGCGGCCTTATAAAGGGTTGCTTTTCCGTTAATAGTATAATTTTTAACACAAGCAGGTATAACAACCGACACACCCTTGTTAAGATCAATGGCGATATTATTCTCTGTGTCGCTTATAAGCGCCTTCCCATGAGTGCAAAGGATAATCTCAATGCTTCTTTTTGCAAGGCTCTTATAGGCTATTTCCTTGTTGCCTGAAATCACGGAAAGGACAAATTCCTCGGCAGGGCTTGGATAGATCATCTCAAAATCTTTGCATTTTTTTGAAGCTATTATGTTGATATCCTTTTCTTCAAAATCGAGAACACTTAAAAGCTCCTGCACATCTACATGCTTTGGGGTAAGCCCGCCTCTTAGGACATTGTCTGAGTTTGCCATCAATTCAACTCCAACTCCATCAAGATAGGAATGAAGCGCTCCTGACTGGATAAACATAGCCTGTCCAGGTTTAAGGCAAACTAAATTAAGCAATATCGGAGAAAAAATCCCTATATCCGCCTTATATTCATTGTAAAGTTTTATTATCCATTTAAAGAG
>JASEIZ010000339.1 GCA_030017395.1 Desulfobacterales bacterium
GCATAAACAAAGCAAAAGCACCCCGTACATCTCTTAAAACATGTGATGTTCGGGGTGCTATTTTTTCAGGAAATCTCCTGTCGCATTTAATGGAGCTTCAAGCCTGTAGCCTCTGCTTTTCAATATCTGAAATTTGAAATCCATTAATTCCGGTGGTACATAAAGTTCCCTTGCGGCTCTGAAAAAATTCATTTCCGTATCATTTATCAATCTAATAACCTCATCATCAGGCAAGAGGACTTCAGCGGCGAAAATGTTTGCTTCCCTTTCTGGCTTTGATGACATATCATAGCTGATAAGCTCCTGGGCCTGGGGGTTCATTATGGCCAAGTGCCTGTGGAAGCGGTCATGGCCAATTTCGTGAGCACATACCAATCTTCTGGCAGGACTGTCCAAATCATTGTTAATGCAGATATATCGGCTTCGCCTTGTGTATATGTAAATCCCTTTAAGCTTGCCGAGCGGCCTGTAGAGAACATTAATATTAAGACAATCGGCAATTTCAAAAGGGTTTCGGGTTTTATGCTTTTGGATCAACCTCTCGGCTTCTCGTAAAATAAATTCCATACTTTTCACCCCGCAGCTAATCAGTTGGTGTATTTTTGCTGCCTTTATTCTTACGGACACCATACTTTTTGGCTTTTTTCTTTGAGTCAAAGTATATTTCGGTTAATACTTCAAAAAGCGCATCTTTATCTTCATCTGATAATTCTCCGCCGGCAAATAAACATTTTGTAGTTTCAATGAATTTTTTTGCTTCGCTTTTTCCTCTCAACTTATCTTCTGCTTTTGCTTCCTCAAGAAATATTTCTTCCTTGGTCAATGCAATGCTTTCACTATCGTCTGTCAGGAAATCTGAAGATACGTTAAAGAAACCGGCGATTTTATCAATAAGTCCTGCCTCCCGTGGAAAACGCTGTCCGTTTTCATAATAAACCAAAGCCCGCCTTGTAATCCCGAGCTGCTCTGCAAAATCCTTCTGGGAAATGCCTGCCCTTTTGCGCAATAATCTAATTTTTTCGCCTAACTGCATTTGATAAAACACCTCCGGTAATATTTTGACCATATTGTTCACTAATTATTCATAAAGAGAACAAAATCATTGACAAAAATATTGTTCACATATTATAATACAAGAGAACAAAAAATATGTCAATAATTTTGAAAAGAGGTGAAAACAGATGAGTTCTGAAAAAATGGCGTTAGCTGTGTTGAAACGAGGATTGGCTTCCATGCATATTGATGAAGAGCAGGTATATCATAAAACAAAATTGTTGCTGAAAATATACCGGGATGTGGTTTGGTGTATTGAAGACAGGGTATGCGAGATTGAAGCAGAGTATTATGCCATGGGAGGCAATCGTCTGGCTGAAGCCTTGGATTACCTGGATGACTATGACCCCAATATCAATAAGAAAGACCTTGAAGAAAAGCTGTGCTCATTATTGAAAAGCAAGTGGCTTATTGAAATTGTGGACAAGGCATTGTTAAAAATAAAGAATTATCCTGATTATGGGGACTTGTATTTC
>JASEIZ010000033.1 GCA_030017395.1 Desulfobacterales bacterium
GTAGATTGGGTGGCCTCTTCGGACGAAACAGGGATGTCCGTGGAATATTGACATTTTTGGGGTAGGATGGATGGAAAAAGATTATTGACTTCTTTCCCTGAACAGGAAAAACAGGGTCGAAACCCAATTCCCTCATGCAAGAGATTTTGTGAGACCTGGCTTTGATGAAATAGAGCAAAATGGATAACTTACAGCATACATCCCTGGTAGTTATTGGCATTAAGCTGGCGGCTGCTGAATCTGAGTTAGGCGGAGTAGCTGGCCGGTCTTGCGCATGAGCACGAATTGATCGTAAAACACCCCTGTCTTTTATGATATTTATTCTCATAATATGCTTGACTTTTCTGACTTACAAGTGATCTGCAAACTGGAATGGAGCAGGTTTTTGCAACCAGACTTGAACAGCTATTACGGCAATATCTGTTAGTCGGCGGAATGCCCAGGGTTGTTAATGCCTTTGAAAATAAGGTTTTGATGGAAGAATTACAGAGACTGCAATCCGGGCTTATTCGTACTTATACAGATGATTTTGCCAAGTATGCATCAACCGCAAAACATAAATATTTAAAAGAAGTGTATTTCAGTGCGCCACAAATGGCTGGTCGGCGTTACAAGTATTCGCATATAAATCCAGGCATCGAAGCTAAATTCCTGAAGGAGGCGCTTGGGTTGCTATGCGATGCGCGATGTCTGTCTAAAATATGCCACGCATCTGGTGCGGGAGTACCTTTTTTGGCAACTGCCAATGAACGTAAATTCAAAATAGCGTTTCTCGATGTCGGTCTTATGCAAAACGCTCTTGGCGTGCAGGACTCCATTATTCTTGATAACTCTATTATGCAAATCAATGCAGGCAGTGTTGCAGAGCAGTATGTTGCTCAAGAGCTGCTTGCCTGCGCTGATCCTTACTCTGACAAAAAATTACATTTTTGGGCAAGGGAAGCCCGAGGAAGCAATGCTGAAGTTGATTTTCTAATAGAAATCGAAGGCATGCCGATACCGGTAGCGGTGAAGGCCGGCGCGAGTGGTTCACTGAAGAGCCTGAGGCTTTTTCTTAAAGAATATCCCAAAACACTGCTCGGTGTCCGGTATTCAATGCACGAGTTGTCATATTTTGATCAAATACTGTCTATTCCACTATACATGATTAGCCAGACACAACGCCTGGTCCGGATGCATTTATTGCCTTGAAGAAGAGGCTTCAGGGTGACACCAAGGGGGACATCCGTGTAGCGGGAGCTGGCTGGTCTTGCGCATGAGCGTGAATTGAGCAGAGCAAGGCCGTTCTTTTTATTTCTGAGTCAAAGGCTCTATCAGTTCTTTTTCTACAACCGCTTTAAACCAATCAGGGCCTTTGTCTTTTCCAGTATGATATAGAGAGATCAGTTTTTCAACATAACGTGTGGCGTTAATATAAGCAGCTTTCCGCGCGGCATCTATGCTTTCCCATCTTTCTGTTAAGACAAACCTCTCGAATTCAGATACAATTTCAGGAAAGATTAACTTGGAAAAACCATCAAGAAAGGCTACGTAAAAACCCAGCGATCCTTTATTCTTTTGATCGATAATGTGCTTGAGTCTTCCTTTTTCGGTGGTATCAGCAAGGACATCTTTAATTCCTCGAGCCAACAACTCAACGGGAGTGTGATTAAATGAACGGATAATCTCTTGCCATATCTCTCGATCAAAAGTTTCATCCCCGGCTTCTCCTATTTCGTGATAGATCAGCGCTTCCATTTCATGCGGCAAGATTTTTTCCACGATCCTGCTTTTTTCTTCCGGGCCGAGGTCGGTAATATCTCCCGGCAGGCCATATTGCTCAAGAGCCCACTTAAGAGCTTTTCGCCCGGACGACTTTATCCAGTTTATTTTATCCCAGAGAAAATAAGCCAAAGTTTCTTTTCTAACGAAAATCTCATTTTCTTGAAGCAAACCAGGGGCGGCAAACAGGTCTCTTATCAATTCATGGTTCAGGATATATACGGAAAGTCCATTAATAGAACGGTGATCTTCTATTTCTGCCAGGAAAAAAGTCGGTTTCAAGGATCTGGCATATCCTGCCCCATAAAGAAGACCCCGTGGTCTAAGATAAAAATTAATCTCTTTGATATCAAATGGCGAGTACCTGTTTTCTCCTATTCTTATATCTTCGAAATCATTGTTTACTAATTTTTCCCACAAGTTTTCCTTTTCCTCAATCCATGCGGCTACTTTTTTGTGATCATCTTCCAGCCATGGAACGATCCCTTTTTTCCATTTGTATAGATTTCGCAGCCCCATGGTCAGGTTACATACAGAGTAAAATCCACAATATTTAGCATCGGAAATATCACAATTCTTTTCAACCTGTTTGGCAATACTATTTATGGAAATCATTAGTATAAAACTCGTAAAAAGTGTTGTTTGCCCGCTTAATCGGGCATTTTGGGAGAGCGAAAGCTTTCAACAGGAATTTTATATTTCTTGATAATTTTCTGCAAAGACTGGCGCTTGATCCCGCTGATCTGTGCGGCCAGAGTAATATTGCCGCCTGTATGCTCCAGAAGACGGTGCAGATAACTTACAGTGAATCCCTTGATAACATTTTCTTTAAGTCCTTTATATGGCAGGGCAATGTCAAAATCCAGCGACCCTTTATGCTTTGCCCTTTCCATAGCCGGAATTACCTGCGCACTAATCATGTCTTCCTGCGTTATAGCAGTCCAACCCTGGATCGTATTTTCCAGTTCACGAACATTGCCAGGCCAATCTTTTTCAAGGATGTAATTCATAACTTCCGGAGATGTCTTTTTAGGCTGAACCTTTAGTTCGCATGCTGTTTTTTTTAAAAAATGTTTTACAAGAAGCGGGATATCCTCCCTTATATCTCGCAGGGGAGGCATGGTTAAGGATGCCACATTAAGACGATAATAAAGGTCTTTCCGGAAAGAATGATCTGCTATCTTTTTTTGAAGATTCCGATTGGTGGCCGCAATGATTCTAACATTCACCGTATGGCTCTTATTATCGCCGAGCGGCTTGATTTCCTTGGTCTGCAAAACCCTCAGCAGTTTGGTTTGTACGGAAAAGGGAAGATCCCCTATTTCATCAAGAAATATGGTGCCGTCGTCGGCCTGATCAAAAAGGCCTTTTTTATCATTATATGCGCCGGTAAATGCGCCTTTGCGATAACCAAAGAGTTCGCTTTCCAGGATAGTTTCAGGCAGAGCAGGGCAATTTACGGTTACCATCTGTTTGTTAGAACGATCGCTGACACCATGTATTGCCTGAGCAGCCAGTTCTTTTCCTGTGCCTGTCTCCCCAAGAATTAAAACAGTCACATCTGTTTTTGCAAGCATTTTGATGGTTTGGAAAACATTCAGCATCGGAGCGCTTTTCCCCACCATGTTTTCAAACGGCGACTTCTCATAAATTTTAGCCATAAGCCGATTATTTTCCCGCATCAGGCGATTCCTCTCCAAGCCTTTTTTTAAAAGATGAATCAGCCCTTCTTCCTCAAGGGGCTTCCGGATGAAATCATACGCTCCGTGCTTTATGGCCGTGACAGCCAATTCAATGGTGCCATAAGCCGTCATCATGATAACGGTTATAAGAGGATCATATTCTTTAATGGTGTTCAAAAAACTAATGCCGTCCATTTCAGGCATGCAGACATCTGAAAGCACTACATCCACATCTCTATCTTCGAGCAGTTTAATAGCATCGAAGCTGTTTTTCGCCACAAACACTTCACAGTTTATTTCCATGGCGATTGTGCGCTGCAAGCCATGCAAAAGGTCAACTTCATCATCTACAATCAGTATAGTATCCGTCATAGTTTAGCCCCAATTATAATCAAGAATATGTGATATTATCATATCCTTTTCGTAACAATTTAGTTGTTTGCAATTTTGGTAAGCGTTTACGGATTTCAAGTTTCAACACGTGAACGGCTGCCATTTTACGTATCGGTTGCAGGAAGAATGATTGTAAAGACGCTCCCCCTGCCTTGAGCGTTCTTTACATGTATTTGTCCTCGATGCTGTTCTATGATCCCGTAGCTTACCGAAAGCCCAAGGCCTGTTCCACGTCCCACGCCCTTAGTAGTAAAGAAAGGATCAAAGATTCGACCAATATCTTTTTTAGATATGCCGCATCCGGTATCTTCAATATGGATGGCAACAAGTTTGTCTTTTTTTTGAAATTCTGTGACAACGGTAATCACCCCATTTTTTTCTATAGACTGTCCCGCATTCATGATAAGATTCATAAATACCTGTTTCATCTTTTGAACATCAATTGTTATCAAAGGAATATCAGGAGAGAATTTTCGCTGCACAGTGATATTCTCTTTATTCATCTGTCGTTCTACAACAGACAAAACGCTTTCTATGCATGCATTTATATCTGCCTGGACCATCTTTGGCTCGGAAACACGAGCAAAATTCAGCAAATCCTCTACAACGGATTTGCATTGCAAGGTATGTTTTTTTATAATTTCAATATCTTTTATTGCCTGGGAATCTGGTTGCGATTCTTTCCGAATAAGATTTGCATAACAATCTATCACTCCCAGGGGATTGTTAATTTCGTGGGCCACGCCTGCTGCAAGCTGCCCGATGGACGACATTTTTTCAGCTTGTGCAAGGTATTTTGCAAGCCTCCTTTTTTCTGTAACATCTCGAAGCATCCCTTCAAATCCGCACGGCATACCGTTGTCATCGATGCGCACATTGGCCGTTATCATAACATGCATCCGTTTTCCGTTACGATCCACCATGTTATATTCCCGTTCTTTGGCAAAACCTTTTTGTTGAATGGTTGCAAAAAGAGCGGCGGCATCGCGCGCATCCCAGAAAAGCTGATAAAACGATTCAACGGCAAGCGCCTCTGACCGATTAACAAATTTGAAAAGCTTCAGTCCGGCCTCATTAATATCAATAATATGTGTATCCACATCACAAATAAATATAGTGTCCTGAGAAGCCTCAAAAAGAGAACGATATTTTTTTTCGGAAGCCTTTAATTCCTCATGAATCTGTTTTAGGTGGCTTGCGACATTCTCAAATTCTTTTCTGAGCTGACCTATCTCATCGGCAGATTCCGGTTTTGCATCTTTTGCAAGATGTTCGTCTTTGCCGGGAATGTTTCTGAAAGTAGTTAATAAACCCTTGAGCTGAGATACAACCGTATTATTGAAGAGGATGTACATAAGTCCGAAAAGGATGAAAAAGGAAAACGCCACCAATATGAAATCCCACCAGACTTTTTCCTTTATTCTAACAAATGCCACATCCACAGGTATATATATGGACTCAACAGCCACGATATCTCCAACAACATAACCGTATCCTGTGCTGGTGCCATATATGTTTTTTAGTTCCTGAGGAGCATCCTCGGGTTTTCCATGACAATAAAGACATCCTTTTTCTGCATAGATAGGTTTTAATCGAGCATAAAACGATTCGCTGTTTTTCTTTACAATTCCGGACCATTGCTCTTCGTCTTTATTATCGGTAAACCATTGCAGCATCTTATGCTCGAAACTGTCCGCCTGATTGATAGGATTTCTCGGGTTGTTTGCAGCCCTTGTATATTGGAATTCAGGAAATTGCTCCTGAATTCTGCTCATAATATTTCGTGTTACAAAGGATGTGGACATGGAAGGCAGATGAAATTGATTTGGAGGCAGCATTTTTTTCATACTGGGCCTTAAAACATCTTTTACATAAGTGCGCGATGCCTCGGCAGCAGCCAGATAGATTTCGGTTTCTTTGTATATGGAATTGGCAACCATTTTTTTTAGATATAAATACTCAAAGGTAGATACACCACCGCAAAACAGCAGAAGTATGCAAGCGGTTCCTATATAAAACTGGGTTTTTAATGCTATTTTTTTCATAAAGATACAGCCTGAAGGCGGCATAGAAAAAATTATTATCGGCTTGTAAGAGACGACCTTTTATTATCATGGGATTATAGCAAAAACAATCGGGAAATAAGAGGTTGTTATAAACTTGAACCGCAAAAACGAGCGTTAATCCCGCTGCTTGCGGCGGGGGGCTTCAATCAAGGCGATGATTAAAAAAAGAGCCGCCGTTATTGGGCGACACTGCCAACTCAAGATGGCAGGAGCCCTTTTTTCTGATAAAACAATCTTCCTGCCGCGGAACGCTTTGTAATGCTTGGATATTTCTCCTTTTTCTCAGTGCGGCTGCCCGAGCGCAGACAGAAAGATTTACGCCGCTTTATGGCGGCATTCGTACGACAGCGCTCTAATGCCGGAACATAAAGTATCAGTAAAAACAAAGCATTATGCCGCTTTCCCTGACATGGCATGCCATTTGCTAACTAAAAAATGAGATAGATACTTTTTTACTACCGGTTATTACGGCTTTTATGGCGGTCAGGCCGTTCGGAAGAATTAATTACAAAATAAGGAGGAAAGCTTATGGCAGATGAAATTGTTAAAAATGTGGGCAAATGGGAATGGTCGGAAATGTGGAAAAAGGAAGACTGGTGGGCTATTTGGCTCGGTTTTGCCATGTTGTTGTTCGGACTTTTTGTTTATCTTAATAACGCGCCGGCTGATTTACATCAGAAAATAGCCAAAGCAAACGGGATCCTGGCTGCTGAATCAGCCCGAGCGCCGTTTAAAACCGTAGCCTGGCACAAGGCGGTTGATGCAAAGAAGAAGCTCAAGGCCACCAGTTCAGAAGCCGGCAAAAAAATCACACTGTACACTAAAGGACCGCATGGCTGGAGCAGCAACCCTCTGGACGCCTTTATGATGGGAAAGTCAGACGCTGAAGCAATAAAAGAGAAAGCACTGGCAAAGTATGAAGCAGCCGAAGCCAAGGCAGCCGCTGCGCTGGAAGCGGCCAAAGCAGCGGAAGCTGCTGCAGGCGATTTTACTAATGAAACCCTCAACACCGCGGCCGTCACAGCCATTGCTGCGTGGCGGGCTGCGCATGAAAAAGCATCCAAAGCTAAGAAAAAAGCCGGGGCCAAACCGTATAACCAGATTCCTTATCTGATCGGTCTGTGTATCTTTCTGGCCATTTTCTTTGGTGTCGGCATGAAGGGCATGGGCAAGCCCACGATCAAATTCATGGTCGGGTTCGGGTTTGTTTTTCTTATTGCCGTGTTGTCCTTTGCCGCGGGCACGAATGCTACCATGAAAAGTTTGGGCATTGGTTACGCTGCCTGGGCGATTCTATTCGGCCTGATTATCAGCAATACCGTCGGGACTCCAAAATGGGTGATGCCTGCTGTTCAGACCGAATATTACATTAAAACCGGCCTGGTCATTCTGGGCGCTGAAATTCTGTTCGGAAAAATCCTCTCCATCGGGGTGCCGGGCATTTTTGTCGCATGGGTAGTTACTCCCATTGTATTGATCAGTACTTACATTTTTGGCCAGAAAATCGTCAAAATGCCATCAAAAACCCTTAACATAACCATCTCGGCAGACATGTCGGTTTGCGGTGTTTCGGCTGCTATTGCCACTGCCGCTGCCTGTCGGGCCAAGAAAGAGGAGCTGACGCTGGCTGTCGGCCTGTCTTTGGTCTTTACCTCTATCATGATGATTCTTATGCCGGCGTTTATCAAGGCAGTTGGCATGCCCCATGTGCTTGGGGGCGCATGGATGGGCGGAACAATCGATGCTACCGGCGCCGTGGCTGCCGCAGGGGCTTTTCTCGGCGACAAGGCTCTTTATGTTGCCGCGACGGTGAAAATGATTCAAAATGTTCTTATCGGCGTTATCGCTTTTTGTGTGGCTGTGTATTGGTGCGCCAGGGTAGATTGTGCGCCGGGCGAGCGAGTAAGCAAGATGGAAATCTGGTACAGATTCCCCAAATTTGTTATCGGTTTTATCGCTGCTTCGATCCTTTTCTCTTTGATAGACCAAGGTATGGGAAAGGATGTGTCCTATGCGCTTGTGGATCATGGCGCTATTCGGGGTATGTCCAAAATCTTCAGGGGCTGGTTTTTCTGTCTGGCCTTTGTCAGTATTGGACTGGCAACGAACTTTCGTGAACTGAAGCACCATTTCGCAGGAGGCAAACCGCTTATCCTCTATGTTTGCGGTCAAACATTCAACCTTATTTTGACCCTGTTAATGGCATATATCATGTTTTACCTGGTGTTTCCTGAAATCACGGCAAGGATATAAGCATGGGAGATATGCGGTGTTGCTATGACTATTATGCCCCGTATCAATCAGAAAACGTCCGATGTTGTAAAACGTCTTGCAGGTCTTCTGGTCTGCATTCTGTTGATCGCTTTGTTTGTGTTCTACATAGGCCCGGCGCTGGAACAGACACCGGCGCTGAAGCCTGTTATGCAGGCAATAGATGAAAGAGGCATTGAAGCCAACATGTATTTCTATACGGAGGTGGAAGAATTCTCCGAAGCCAACATCAACATGAATAATACAATGGCCTATCCGCCAAGGTCTCCTTAGCATGAAAAACACCACGGGGGAGCTTGTTTAATCGCGCCCCCGTGGTTTGCTACAACATAGGAACATTGATGAATTCACAACAGTCAAAAAAAAGACTGATCCTCGAAGATGAAGAGCGTTTTGCCCACGCTGTGTCAGAAAACATCTTTAAAAAACCGCAGATTAGTGTATGGATGATCCTTATCCCGATCATCCTTGTTTATCATATGTATCGTTACCAAAAATACGCCAAAGGCCGCAAGTCGTTTGCTGAAAACTATCTTGATGATCGAAGGCAGGCGCTGGAGGAAGCATACACTTCGTTTGCCGGCAACCGTAAACCTGATTTTGCCAAACTAATTAAGCTGTCCAATGAACCGGATGGTGCAGCAAAAAAGTATAATGCCTGGCTTGAAACGATAGTGAGTCATTACCAGCATCTGTTTCGTGCCGAAGGGAATAGCTATGATGCGCTCATTCGATCATCGTATAAGAATCGCACCAATTATCTTATTTTTCTTAACAAACTCAATGACGTTGAAAGGCAGCTCAATGCTGCATTAAAACCCTGTCTTGAGGAAACGGCTGAAGGCGTTGATGAAATCATCTCTCAAATGGAAAAATATTCCGAAGAGCTTCGAAAAGATCAGGCGACAAAAATATTTTCTGTATGAGTTAAAAACCCAGATATCAAAAAAAAGGAGAAAGCATAATGGATGATCTCGTAAAAAGTCTTGAAATCGTCATGCCGGACTTGATCCGGCATCCAGAACGCATTGAATTTACTGGATTCCGGCTTTCGCCGGAATGACGGAAAAGAGAACTTTTCGACTTTTTACGAGTTCATCATAATGAATAAAATTAGCAGAAGAAAAATGTTGTTAATAATGGGCGGTTCCCTGGCCGGAACAACCCTTGCCATGGCCGGTTCGGGCATAAGTTTTGCTGAGGATACCCCTCCCCCTGGACCGTTCAAACTGGCACAAAAACCCTTTTCCTGGACCCCCAAGACGCTGGATCCCAAGGAAATTGCATCTGTAGCTTACCAGGGCTATGCCTACAAAGGTTATGGATGCGCATTCGGCACTTTCTATTCCATCATCGGACTGATGGGCGAAAAATACGGCAAGCCCTATTCGGAGTTTCCATTCACTATGATGGAAGTTGGGAAAAGCGGTATCTCCGACTGGGGAACCATCTGCGGAGCGCTTCTGGGATCAGTTTCGGCTTTGTCTTTGTTCTGGGGCAGGAAGGAACGCGATCCCCTTGTGGATCAGCTGTTCCGCTGGTACGAAACCACTGCTTTTCCTATCTACAAGCCAATGGGCAAGGCAGTCAAATTCGAAGGAAATTTACCCACCAGCCAGAGCGATTCCGTACTCTGCCACGTATCCGTGAGCAAGTGGGCTTATTCCTCGGGCTTTTCCGCGGCATCCGACCAGCGTAAAGAGCGTTGCGCACGTTTGACCAGCGATGTGGCCAGCAAGACCTGGGAAATTATCGAGGCCAAGATGCAGGGTAAGACCATCGCAGGGTTCGGAAAGAGCGATGCAAGAAAAACTTGCGGCGCTTGCCACGACAAAGACAAGGAAAGTCCGATCCTCAAGGGAAAGATGGACTGCACTCCCTGTCATTCCGGAGACAAGAACAGCCAAAACAAGTTCAATGACCATCCTTTGACTAAATAAATGGAGAGCTTTATCCAGAATACGATCGTTGGGAATGCATTAAATTGCTAACTTCATTAAGCGCAGGTTCTTTGTTTATGTTTTTGTTTCTTGACAGAATCTGCGTATTTTGTTAATCATCACAAAATTTATTAAAAATAAGGCAAGAGGTGAAGTTAATATTAATTTTGTAATTTTTGGAGGTTTAATATGGCAGTTTATATTTTCGGGCATAAAAATCCTGACAGCGATTCCGTGTGTGCTGCTATCGCTCTGGCTGATCTAAAAAACAAGCTTGGTGTGGAGTCTGTAGCTGCGGTACAGGGGGATCTCAATCCTGAATCAAAGTTTGTTCTGGGAAAATTCGGTGTTAACGCTCCTGAGCTATTAAGCAGCGGCGCCGGCAAGCAGGTTATTCTTGTTGATCATTCCGACCTTGCTCAGAGCCTGGATGATCTGGCGTCAGCTGAAATACTGGGAATCGTGGATCATCACAAGCTTGGTGATGTAACCACGCCTAATCCGCTTGAAGCATGGATTTGGCCGGTTGGTTGTACCTGTACGGTGATAAAGTCTATGTATGATTTCTTTGGAGTTGAAATTCCCAAAGATATCGCTGGGATTATGCTGTGCGCAATTTTGAGCGACACCGTTATCTTCAAATCGGTTACTTGTACAGATAAGGACAAAGAGGCATGCGAAGCCTTGGCAAAGATCGCCGGTGAATCTGATTTAAAATCCATTGGCATGGCGATGTTCAAGGTAAAATCTGCTATTGAAGGCACTCCTGTCAGAGAATTGGTATTACGCGATTATAAAGACTTTAATATGAGCGGAAATAAGGTAGGAATCGGTCAGCTTGAGGTTGTAGACCTGTCTCTTCTGGACGATGTTAAGCCGGCTCTGGTTGAAGATATCAAAGCCCTTAAAGCAGAAGGAAACAGACACTCTGTCTTTCTGCTGCTGACAGATATCATAAAAGAAGGCACTGAAATGCTGATTATCTCTGATGATGATTCTGTAGTGGAAAAGGCATTTGGCGTAGCTCCTGCTGGAGGAAAAGTATGGCTGGACGGCGTTATGAGCCGCAAAAAACAGGTTGTTCCCAATTTTGAAAAAGCGTTTGCAGGCTAAACGATTAGAAACAAAGATTTTTTAAAGAAGCCCTGTATGTTTTTGATTTGCATGCAGGGCTTTTTTTATGGTTTTTTCTTATATCCAACATATAATATCGCAATCCCAAGCGCCAGTTTTTTCCATCTGACACCTTGAAACCCTGCCTTACGCATTGTTGCGGCAAAGGAATAAGGGTCTGGAAAACTTTCAACAGAACAGGGAAGGTATTGATATGCCATTAGATTCTTTGAAAACAACGCTCCTATAAGAGGCAGAATTTTCTTAAAATAAAAATGGTAAAAGGCTGGCAGTAATCCTTTTTTAGGAAAAGCCAATTCAAGAACAAGAAGCATTCCGCCTGTGGTTAACGTTCTATAAAAAACCTGTAAAGCCGACAATTTGTCAACAATATTCCTGATGCCGAATGCAATTGTAAGCGCATCAAAGGTTTCCTCCTTAAACGGAAGATTCAATGCGTTTCCGGAAAGCAGATGAATATTTGAGCCGTCATGTATATCTCTTATTTTGTTTCTGGCAAGCATGAGCATGGATGTTGAAAAATCGATTCCGCAAACCTTTACAGAAGACCCTTTTTGCCGGATTATTTCAATGGCAACATCGCCGGTTCCACAAGCCACATCAAGCAACAGGCCGCCTGCAGGGACATTTATTTCAGACACCATCATCCTTCTCCAGTAAACATCCTGCCGGCAGCTTAAAAGACGGTTTAACAGATCATACCTTGGCGCTATTTGATCAAACATTTCCTTTATGAAGGGAATCTCTACTTTCTTCATTGACAAGCATGCCTTATGTATTATGTTTTTGAATTACAGACCTCGTTAATCTTTGTTGATTAAAGGGAGATTTTTGGGATAATATTCTCCTGTCCCATTTAGTAGTTACGGTTCAGGGTTCAGAGGTTCAAGGGTTGACAGACTCATGATGCTTGCCTTGTGAAATTGATGGCATAGAAAAAATCGCAACATGATTAACCTGGAACCCGGAACTGTGAACTTTAAAACCCAGACCGACAGACAAGTCCAATTTTTATCCAATTCACTGTGAATAAAGGGCTTAAAGCCTATATAAAAATATATTTTATATGAGGTCTGGATTAAGTGTATCTATCATATCAAAAAGGCTATGACAACATGAGAGCCGTAAAAATATCAGGTAGCTGTTTACGGCTTGAAACTTGAAATTGGAAAGTAGAAATTGGGAAGAGATGAAACGAGTTTACGAGAACAATACAAAAACATGAAGGCCAAATTTCCATTTTCTAATTTCAATGTTTCGTGAACGCTTATAATATCAGGAAGCTAAATGATTGCTAAACGTGATTACTATGAAATTCTTGGTGTAGACCGCAATGCCTCTGCAAGTGAAATAAAGGCCGCCTACCGCAAACTGGCTCTTAAATATCATCCTGACAGAAACCCCGGCGACAAAGCATCGGAAGAAAGCTTCAAAGAAGCTGCCGAAGCTTATGAGGTGCTTCATGATCCACAGAAACGCAATATTTATGATCAGTATGGACACCAGGGCATTGAGGGAACCGGTTTTTCAGGTTTTGGTGGTTTTGACGATATTTTTTCAAGTTTTGGGGATATTTTTGAAGATTTTTTCGGATTCAGAACAACAGGGTCCAGAACAAGGGTTCAGAGGGGGGCGGATCTTCGTTATAATTTAAACTTAAGCTTTATGGAAGCAGCCTTTGGGAAAGACATGGAGATAAATATTGAAAAGATGGAGGTATGCTCTACATGTAATGGCAATGCTTGCAAGCCGGGCACACAGCCGGAAAATTGCAGGCCTTGTGGCGGCACAGGCCAAGTCTCCAGGTCTCAGGGGTTTTTTACAGTAAGGACTACCTGCCCGACATGCCGCGGCCACGGCCAGTCCATACCTCATCCATGCTCTCATTGTAATGGGACAGGGCAGGTTATGGTCAGCAAAAAGGTTTCTGTTAAAATACCGGCAGGCGTGGATTCAGGCTCCAGGCTTCGTCTGACAGGTGAAGGAGAGGCAGGGATTTATGGTGGCCCTTCAGGAGATCTTTATGTTTTTATTAGTGTGGAACCCCATGAATTCTTTAAACGCAACAATACGGACGTTATATACCGGATACCGATATCATTTATACAGGCCGCACTTGGAGATAAAATAAAGGTACCAACATTAAACAATGAAAAGAAACTCGAAATTCCCAAAGGCACACAGCCCGGCGATATACTGCGTTTTCCAGGCCTTGGCATACCTTCTCTCAGAAATGGCAGCCGCGGCGACCAGATAATGCAAATCGTCATTAATACACCCACAAATCTTTCCAAGAAACAGGAAGAACTTCTCAGGGAATTTGCGAAACTCGAATCAAGCAAGCTGTCGACAAAGTTAAAAAATATATTCAAAAACACTAACACAACAGCTTCCGGATAAACATAAAAAGTAACTGTTCACGGTTTACAGTTATCGGTTTACGGTTGAAAAAAACAGATTGCACAAG
>JASEIZ010000340.1 GCA_030017395.1 Desulfobacterales bacterium
AAGGATAAAATCCTTAATCCCGGACAGCCCTCTTCTCCCCATAACAATAGCATTACCTTAAGGCAAAAGATGTCAACCCTTAAAAATAAAAACAGATAGCAAAAAAATCAATCTGTGCGAGAATGGGCTTATAATAAGCTCGTCGGAGCCCATGTTGATTTTTTGCGGGCCTTATGCTCTGCATGGTGTAAAATAATATATTCCAGCTCCTTCCAAGTCCAGTGACGTCCACTCAGCAACTGGCGATACTACCGGGTTTCGGTCCTCATTTTTAACGGGACACCCCTACTTTATCGGCCATGTCGGGAGTACCCGGCAATAAGTGACATACTGTGCACCTGATGATTCCCTGTGGGATCACAAGCGATTTGCGGTCATCTTAATGCCGGGGTTCACCGGACTTATGCTTTTTAAAAATCTATTACGCAGCTTTTAAATACAAGCTTTCGCTATCAAAGAATCGTTTTTCATCAAAGGCTTTTCCTGATTTATACCAGCCATAAAATTTTTTGAGAAAATTGCGCATGATGATGGTCATTGCCTTGTTGCCTGGTCTTTTCTCCTTTTCTTTTTTTAGATGATAATAATCTCCATAAAGGCAACCTTTCTTTACAAGAGGCAGGATAATGTTATCAAGCGCCTTTCTGCCAAGGGGTCTACCTTTCTTTGTAATCTTATATTGGCCTTGATATTTACCGCTTTGCCGCATGCGGATATTCAGGCCAAAATATCGCATCAACTTCCGCCAGTTGGAAAAATCATAAAGCGGTCCGGTCTCACCAAGCAGCCTGGCAAGATTTTTGGCGCTGATTACTCTAAGGGTCGGCGGCGGAATATTCGGGTCTTTTTCACGTAACCGATCCAGAATTTCAATCATTTTCTCTACAATCTCGTCTTTCCTTTTTTTCTGATTAAGATAGTCCTGAAACAGATGATAAAAACGGTGTTGTAAAACTTCAATATAACCAGGCGGCAGTTCGTTTAATACCGAACTCTGAGCATCTTCAAATAGACGCTTAAGCGTCTTTGTCTGAATTCTTGGCGCTGCCCGTTTCATTGTCTTGCTGAATTTGTTGAAACCGGATTTTACGATCCGGTATGGATTACAGCCATATTTTTCTATCAGAGCAAGACCGGAAGCGCTGTAAAGAAAATCCTTTTTAAAAGAATAATCACAGAATAATTCCACCAAAAGCTTGCTTAATCTTCCTTTCAGTCTGACAATTTCCACATCTGTTTCATCGTAAATTTTACCAAGCTTTCTTAGCATCAGATAATCTTCACCTATCATTCTATGCTTGATGACTTTATTCAACTTGGCTAAGTGCTCTGGGTCAAAAATTCGGTGACGTATTTTTATGCTGCCATTTTTTG
>JASEIZ010000341.1 GCA_030017395.1 Desulfobacterales bacterium
ACGCTTCACTTCGTGTCACTACGTGTCCGGCTTTCGCCGGAATGACGGTTAAGGGATATATTGGACTTTTTACGATGCCATCAAACTTAAACAGCGCTGGAAAATGTTTCAGGTCTTTCTTCCTCAGATCAAAAGCAAAGTTGCTATAATGCGGTTTCCTGCTTTGCTCAATACCCGGCCAGCCAGCAGCCGAAGACCGGATCGACCATTTTCCAGATATTGTTGTGTTTTTCTATTAAATCCAGTTTTTCCAGTTTGTTGCGTGCGTATTGAATTCCGCCGGCAGAGAGCCTGTATCGCTTCATGTATTCAGCAGAAAGGATTTTTGAAACAGGATCAACGGCAAGCGCTTTCAACAGGGCGATCTGGGGCCCTGTCAGCCCTTGAACAACAGCCTCGTAGCCGTATCTTTCCGAAGCCAGCATGTTGTTAAAACCGGACTGAATATCATCTTCCGAGACGGTATCTCCGGAAATTTCGAATATGTTATATGCCAGGGCTTGCGCATAGTAAGGATACTGTAAAACCTTTTCCGAAATTTTTTCAGCGACGCGGATGGGACAACTTTTCCTACCATCCTTAAATCTTTCAACCAAAAATGAAACAAGTTCCTTATCAGGCAGAGTTTTTAAGGGATACATTATTGCGCTTTGATAAAATGGCCGGTTTTTTTTGTTGAACATATCGAGAAGAATTCTCCGGCGGCTGCCCACAAAAAAATAGGATGCCTGTTGCTCCTGGATGTGTCTTCTCAGCACCCCTTCTATGGATGATTTTTTCAGTTCGCTGATTTCCTGGAATTCATCAAAAACAATATGGGCATTTATCGATTCTTTACGAATAAATATTCCCAGCTCTTCCATTACATTATTAATAAGGTCGATACCGGGCATAATTGACGAAACAGGCTCAACAGAAAAGGAAAAACCGCTTTCATGGGAAGGTTTAAAAACAGGGCGAAAGGTCTTAAATGTTTTTAGAAAGCGAACGCCTTTGTTCAAAAGGGATTCGCGCTTGTGCAAGACAGAATATATACTTTGGGAAATACGCCGGGCGATTTCATTTTCAGAGGTCGCCATAAAAAAATCGATATAAAACGTAAAAAAACCCTTGTTGGACAGGTCAGCCTGTAGTCTTCTTATAAGTGAAGTTTTGCCGTAGCGTCTGGGCGAAAATAAAACAACATTAGCTTTATTGTCTGCATGGGAATATAGCTCTTTAAGCTCGGTGGCCCGATTGCAAAAGGGAAAACGGGGAGGAATAACCCGCAATGTGAATGGATTAGCCATATCACTCCATTTTATTAATATTGAAGCTCCCCGCCGCAAGCAGCGGGGAATGTTCTGCCTGACGGCAGTGCTTC
>JASEIZ010000342.1 GCA_030017395.1 Desulfobacterales bacterium
TGGTTCCCTTGTTTGAACTATAATCTGTTTCTGGTTTCTTTTTGTCAGACATATTGGATTGCACCTTCCATATTAATATTCTTCAACATATTGAGTTTATTTATTACAGCTAACGTCCGGCATGAGGCGCGGCGGCTTTTTGCCGTCGCCCTCAATGCCGTTGTTAGGCAACTTACGTTATGTGTTTATACTTTTTTGATTTATCCTGACACCACCTTTCATTTTAATAATCTTTGCAAGGGAGTCCCAAGCAAATGGAGGAATTTCTAAAGCACTGTGACCCTTTGCTTGAAAGTTCCAGCGAAGTGATTCCCATCTTCTTAATTCTGGAATTGACTTCAACTCATCAACTTAATTGGTGGATTCAACTTTTGTATTTCTTTCACGTAACAGCCACATGGCCAACCCCAAAAAAATCTGCGTTTACTATTAGATACCGCTTGCCAAACGGCTGGAATATCTTTTCCAACTTCCCTTTTTTTGATGTCCTGAGCAACCTCTTTTGTCATCTTAAATCGACGAGTTAAAGTATTAACACTAAATTGATTAATCGATTTTCGGTAAAGAAGAATTAAATCACCTTTACGTGTTTCAGGTTCACAACTCCAAAACACTTCCCCTCGAAGACTTTGCACTCCATTTTCGTCTAAATAATTTTCCGGGCCTGCATAAAACAGCCAAAACTTTTGATCCTCGCCAGAAGCCTTTCTTTTATCTGACTTGAAGACTCCTAAAACGATCAATAGAACTACAATTATAGTAGCTAATAATATAAGATTCATTGTCTATCTCAACGAATTCGGTTCTACCCGTAGATACTTTATTCGATCAAGTCGGAATCTCCGGTATTCTTCTCTCATTAGACAGAACGCCTCAAGATAAATATGTTGGTAACGTTCAAAAGTTACGGCATCATGATGTAACCGATGCTATATGAATATTGAAATAGCCTTTGATGCCAAGTTTTTCTTTCCAATATTGTTCCCATTTTTCGCGGGAGTATTGCTTGATCATAATCATCTTGGATAAATTGGTAACCGCCTTATCGGACCACCCCCAGGCAATTCTTTTAAGGCGACGACCGATTTCTCTAAATACCCGTTCCAATAAAGATGTTGTTTTAGGTGCAATGACACCAGTTTTCAGCCATATTTCAATATGGGTAAATAAGCGTTCAGAGAGATTATCAAGATAAGCTGCGCCATGGCGATAGCCTTTTTCTCTGAAGGTCTTTATCAATTCGGTGATCTCTTTTTTACTGGCTTCG
>JASEIZ010000343.1 GCA_030017395.1 Desulfobacterales bacterium
ATACTCAATCATGAGCGGACACTCTGCTTCGCATGCACCGCATGTGGTGCATGACCAGATCTCATCTTCTGTAAATATGTCACCGATCAAATTCTTGCTGTTTTCGGCTGTCTTGCCAAATAGAGGGTAGTTTTTGAAGATATAGTCACGACATTTGATAGAAATAAATCTGGGAGACAACGGCCTGCCGACAGCAGTGGCAGGACACTGATCTGCACATCTTCCGCAATCAGCGCAGGTATAAAAATCGAGCATATGCTTCCATGTAAAATCCGAAAACCTCTTAACACCAAAAGAATCGAGGTCGTCAAGCTTTTCTTCTTCAATGCCCCATATAACCGGTTTAACCGTTCCTTTGTCGAGTTTTATGAAAAATGTATTCGGGAGAGAGGTAATTACATGAAAATGCTTACCCATCGGCAAAAAACAAAGGAAGAAGAAGAAAAAGGTTAAATCATGTATAAAATACGAGACAAGATGGATGGTTTGCAGTTTTACAGGCGACATTGCGAGCAATATCCCGGTAATAAGCCATGTGCCTGTGCCGGGGAAATGGAGATCTATCTCTAAACCTTTCTGGATGCCGGCAGCAGCTATGCTTGCTTCAAAAAACATATCGCATACCATAAGAGTCGAAATAAGCATCAGCACAAAAATCGCTTCCTTTGTGTGTTCTTTGCCATACTCCGGAGGCACTGAATATCTTTTGGGCTTAAAAATACCTCTCCGGGCAATTGCAATTACACATGCCAGCAAAACAAATGTAGATGCAAAATCCTTTAATACTCCATAGATATGTCCGGCTATGGAATTTGAAACAGACACTGCAAAACCTTCTGATATTCCTGTGAGCACAAGGGATGCCGAATGAATGGACAGAACCATAAAACCGGCAAAGATGACAATATGGATAGTACCGGCAAGCATGTACCTTGGCTGGCGATACTGACCGACAGCATATTTAAGCACATATATAAACCGATGTTTAAAATGATCAAATCGTGGGTCAGGGGCTGCGGAAAAAAGAGGAGCCAAACGTTTTGCAATTATGTATGTAAATATGCCGGTTCCGGCAACAGGAATCAAAACAGAAAATACAACAGCAGGTATTCCAAGGATATAAGCGCCGGCCGGAGCAATCAAGGCTGGTTCCATTTTTTTCTTTCCTTAATTTTACGCTTAGTTGACAAATATTTTATTTAATCATAAAATTTGATGAATTCGTAAAAAGTCGAAAAGTTCTCTTTTCCGTCATTCCGGCGAAAG
>JASEIZ010000344.1:0-958 GCA_030017395.1 Desulfobacterales bacterium
ACGACGAAGCAATCTTGTGGATTATCAACATATTATGAGATTGCTTCGCTTCGCTCGCAATGACAATACTGGGATTATGCAAAGGTCTCTCCTTGCCGGCTGCCCTTTGCGTAATGTGTGAAACCACATTAGGGGCATTTAATTTTCGGGTTGCCCGAAAATACCGCTTAATTTTCCCTTTTCTGATCAGGTCAAGTACATTCATGGTTTTGATTTTTTACCCAAAAGTGCCTTGAGCGGAAATGGGTAAAAATTGGACTTGATTTGAAGCTCCCCACCGCAAGCAGCGGGGAATGTGCTCGCTTTTGCGGTTCAAGACCCGGGGGTGATTTCATCGAGCAGGTCGGGGTGGCTATCCAGGAGTTTAAACAGATTGGTAACCGATAGCATGGGTTTGGCCTTGCCGCGCTCGTAGCGGGAGAATGCGTTTCGCCCTCCCCCGGTGAGCAAGGCAGCTTCCTGCTGCGTCAGCTTGAGTTTTTTACGAATTCTTGCAAGTTCAGCCACTTCCTTTGCATCGATTTCCCTGGCGAATTGTTTGATGGCCTCGGCAAATCGAACACCTTCCCCTGCGTCGAATTCAACTTCCCCGCAACGGGAACAGTGCCATCCCTTGACCCCGGGAATAACAGTATTATATCCTTTATAGGTATATGATACATCTCGAACAGTATGCACCATTTCTTTTTGTCCGCAATTCAGACAGTCGCGTTTCATCTCATTTCTCCTTGAACTGGATCACTATAGACCCATCATGGCGTAACGTAACCTTGACATATGCTATTCCGACAGGCGTTTCCGGGTGGTAAACATCCTGCCACAGTTTGATTATTATTGGTTCGAGGATTACTTTTAGCGGCAGGCTTTGCAAGATTTTCCGTAGCCCTGCTGTTCACCCGCATATAAGTAGCAGAATCTACCATCCCGATCTTCTGATGCGCAATACCGGCACAGTGAA
>JASEIZ010000344.1:968-1250 GCA_030017395.1 Desulfobacterales bacterium
TCCGACAGGCGTTTCCGGGTGGTAAACATCCTGCCAAATCTGGCTTGACGCATGGGTCGTCATACTTTTGTAAAAATCGGATTGACCCATGGAACAAACCACTTCGATCGCCTGAGCAATTTCAAGCCCCATTGTCTGGGCGCCGATCAATGCTGTTGCGGTAAAAGCGTCCGCACCACGTAAACGAACAGCGGATTGCACCGTTGAAAGGTCATAATGCGATTTTCGCTTTTTCATACTACAAATTAACCTTATAGGGTGATTTTGTCAAGTAATGTTTAA
>JASEIZ010000345.1 GCA_030017395.1 Desulfobacterales bacterium
GCGGGGAATGCGCTCGCTGTTCAGTTCAACATTCGATGTTGGACGTTCGATGTTCAATGTTCGTTTTTTCCCTCCCTTTTACCCTGCCATGAATCCCTTTTTTCAAGAGTTTTAGTTATTAAAGCAAGTGTTTCCCTCTTTTTTAATGACCATGCCGGTGCAACAAGCTCTTCAGGATGAGGATCTCCGGTAAGACGCTGGATTACCATATTATGCGGAATAAGTTCCAGAAAATTACACACAAGGTCAACATACTGCTGCTGAGCGAGGCATTTGTACTTGCCCTGCATATATAGTTTTTCAAGCTCTGTTCCTTTGACAACATAAAGGAGGTGTATCTTTATTCCATCTATCCCCATATTCGCAACTTTTTTCGCTGTTTCAAGAATCTGCGTCTCTGTTTCGTCAGGAAGTCCTAAAATAACATGCGTGCATATTTTTATGCCTCTGTTTTGAGTAGCCTGTACTGCTTTTTTAAAACATTGAAAATCATGGCCGCGGTTTATAAGTGCAAGCGTGGCATCATGCACCGACTGCAGGCCGTATTCGATCCAGATATGGTAATGTTTTGCATAACTCTGAAGAAGATCCAAAATCGGCTCATCCACACAATCAGGCCTTGTCCCGATTGAAAGGCCGACTACATCATCTATTGCAAGAGCTTCTTCGTAAAGGATTTTCAGTTTGTCAACCGGAGCGTATGTGTTTGTAAAAGATTGAAAATAAGCCAGAAATTTCCTTGCCTTATATCTCCTTGAAAGCCATTTTTTCCCATCTACCATCTGTTTGGTAATTGAAAGCCCTTTTGCATAAGCCCCTGTTCCTGAACCTCGGGCATTGCAATATATGCACCCTTTTTTTGATATTTTTCCATCCCTGTTCGGGCAGGAAAGCCCGGCATCAAGGGTTATTTTCTGCACCCTGCAACCAAAAACAGTTCTAAGATAGGTGTTAAAATCGTAATATCTTTTTGCAGCGCTGACAGGTTCAAAATTCATTTTTTGTTGTAACATTTCTTTTATTAGTTGCTTGACCTGAAGAATAAAGCAATTATATATGATGAACTCAAAAAATTTATTCACCGCAAAGCCGCAAAGAACGCAAAGAGAATTTTATTTTTCTGTTTAC
>JASEIZ010000346.1 GCA_030017395.1 Desulfobacterales bacterium
AGCAAAAGCCTTCAAAAAGAAGCCATTTGTGCCTGTCAGCATCACGGTGAGTACTATCAATAAGAGAGCATTGACGAGTGAAATATTCAGGATTGGACGAAGCAGCTCGTTATTGGACTTTAAATATAGTCCTATGATGCAGGCGACGGTAAGGAAAATAAAAATTGACAGCACCTGGCCAGTCTTGATTTTTTGCCTTGCTAAATTATAAAGGATTGAAGGTGGTTTCACACAAGACTCCCCCAGCGCTTTAATTTGGTTGTCTATGTTACCTGTGCTTCTTAGTATTGTTGATGTTTATCAGAATGTGTTGTTCGGTCAAACCTTAACTGTGCCACCTGCTCGGACACCAATCCAACCATAAATATCACAACAGATACGGTCATCAACATGGCTGAGGTGGGGCCATAGCGCTGTTGCAAAACAAATATTTTGAAAAGCCCATAGCCAAGCCCCAGGAAAAACATGAAGAAGCTAACCGGCAGAAAACATGGTGGCAATTTTAAGAATGATCAGGAAGAAGCGAGGTCCATCTTTGAACGGTTTGATTTTGCTTTTTCCTGTGCGGCGTGAGGTCTTTATCGGTACATACGTCAGGCTGTATCCTGAGCGAACAACAGCCATTGTTATAGTTGTAGGATAAGAAAAGGTGTTTGGCAACAAAGAAACAAATCGACGGGCTATCTCTGCTTTCACTGCCCTGAATCCAGATGTCAAATCTTCGATTTTGCGCTTGCATACGTATGTTGCAAACAAGTTGTATATCCTGTTTGCAATAGTTCTGTTAAAAGACCTTTCTGATTTGCCTGTCCGGGTGCCGACTACCATATCGTAAGGTCCCAGTTTTTCAAGAAGTTGCGGGATGTCTTCAGGTGCGTGCTGGCCGTCCCCATCAAGCATTACCAGAGTTTTACCGTGTGCTTTCCGGATACCTGTTTTTACTGCAGCGCCGTTTCCGATATTATACGGATGGGATATAATCCGGGCTCCCGCCTCTTTTGCCTTGTTTGCCGTCTCGTCATCTGATCCATCGTCTACGACAATAATCTCGTAATGACGATTAAG
>JASEIZ010000347.1 GCA_030017395.1 Desulfobacterales bacterium
TTAAACTCGTTTTAGCTCTCCCAAATTTCCAATTTCTAATTTCAAGCCGTTTTAAGCCATGCCTTTGAAGGCAAAAAAAGCAAGAGAAAGCAGCCCTGCGGTTACAAGCCCGATTGATGTATCCTGAAGCGGTTTTGGGACCCTGGCCAGGAGGATGCGTTCACGTACACCTGCAAAAAGAACGAGCGCAACACCAAAACCAGCCGCATAACTGAATGATGAAACAATTGTTTGCATGAAAGTATATTCTTCGTTAATATTTATCAGACAGACGCCCATTACAGCGCAATTTGTCGTAATAAGCGGCAGAAAGATACCAAGACCTTTATACAGCGCAGGAATGCTCTTTTTTAGAAACATTTCAACAAACTGAACAAGAGAGGCTATTACAAGAATAAACGCGATAGTTCTAAGATATTCAAGGCCGAAAGCTTTTAAAATATATACTTCGATAAGCCATGTAATTGCTCCCGCCATAACAAGAACAAAGACAACAGCCATCCCCATGCCAACCGCAGTCTCCATTTTCTTTGATGTGCCAAGAAAAGGACAATTCCCCAGATACTGGATTAGCAGAATGTTGTTAACAAGGATACAGCTTATAGCAAGAAGCACATAATCGCCCATTAGATTTTCTCCTATTTATTTCCTGCAAGATTCATAAAGGCCAGCATAAGTCCAAGACACACAAAAGCGCCCGGCGCCTCAATCATGAATGTAAAAGGCTGAAAAGAGGGGCCAAATACAGACATTCCGTAAAATGTGCCGCTACCAAATACCTCACGTAAAGCGCCAAGGGCAACCAGTGAAATTGTAAACCCGACGCCTATTCCAAACCCATCCGCTATTGAAGCGACAATCCCTTTTTTATAAGCAAAAGCCTCGGCGCGCCCAAGCACAATACAGTTAACAACAATAAGTGGTATAAATATACCGAGTTTGAGAAACAATGGATATGCAAAAGCCTGCATAAGAAGTTCAACAACAATAACAAATGTGGCGATAA
>JASEIZ010000348.1 GCA_030017395.1 Desulfobacterales bacterium
ACATTTCTAAGCCGCCTGTGCGGCGGTCAACTAGTATGACCAAATACTCCTGCAACCTTTTTATTTCTAAGCCGCCTGTGCGGCGGTCAACGCTCCGGGATCTGCCGGGGCTATTTCCAGTTTTTTCTAAGCCGCCTGTGCGGCGGTCAACATTTAAACACGGTTTCCCGCAACCCGGACAACTTTCTAAGCCGCCTGTGCGGCGGTCAACGGACGGTTTTGCCACCGGCGTCTGTGAACGTATTTCTAAGCCGCCTGTGCGGCGGTCAACGGAAGAACGAAGCGGGGACCCCTTTGCCTTTATTTCTAAGCCGCCTGTGCGGCGGTCAACGGGTTTTTCCAGAGACTCCTAAAAAAGTTGCATTTCTAAGCCGCCTGTGCGGCGGTCAACGGCATAAAGACCGTTTTCACCAGTTTCTTCAATTTCTAAGCCGCCTGTGCGGCGGTCAACTTTTGAGTCTGGGAATGCAGACTTTAGAAAAATTTCTAAGCCGCCTGTGCGGCGGTCAACATCTAATACCGGCAGAATATTTTACCCGCTTATTTCTAAGCCGCCTGTGCGGCGGTCAACTCTTGCGTGGAATCTCATGATTCAAACCCATTTTTCTAAGCCGCCTGTGCGGCGGTCAACCTTGTTTTCCTGTTATTCGCCATTCGATAAGATTTCTAAGCCGCCTGTGCGGCGGTCAACTTTTGTCCATTAAGCCGGCATTGCTTTGTTTTTTTCTAAGCCGCCTGTGCGGCGGTCAACCAATTAAAGTTGATTGCCACATCCGGCATGTTTTTCTAAGCCGCCTGTGCGGCGGTCAACGAACTGAATCAAGCACCTGAGCCAGCGTTCCATTTCTAAGCCGCCTGTGCGGCGGTCAACAGATTGAATGTTCCCATATCCAATTTCTTGCATTTCTAAGCCGCCTGTGCGGCGGTCAACGTCGG
>JASEIZ010000349.1 GCA_030017395.1 Desulfobacterales bacterium
CATCCATGTAGAATTCAGTCGTGAATCTGTAATCATGGCCGAGATAATGAATCGCCACAAGAGATGTCAGTATTTTCAGTGTGGAAGCAGGAATCAGCGCCTTTTCGGCATTTTTGGAAAAAATAATTTTACCCTGCTGGTTTGAGACAAACACAGCATCATTACTGCCGATGTCATGTTGCAGGGCTTGAAGCGCTTTGCTTATATAGCGCTTTGTCAAATGATTTGGGGGGGCGTATTGATTTTCCGCCAATAAATTTTCCGGTTGCCCGAAATGCAAAAAACAGAGAGACAACAAGATACAGGCAGATGATAAGGAAGCTTTCAATATATTCCTTTCTATTTAACGCAAAAATTATTATAGTTGCCTTCAGAGCAGCTTTTTATGCTTTCAAGAATCAGGGTAACCGGCCCGTCATTAATTAAAGATACATCCATCATTGCTCGGAATCGGCCGGTCTTGACGGTTATGCCCCTTTGCTTAACATTCTTTACAAATTGTTCATAAAGTTCGTTAGCCGCTTCTGGTTCGGCGGCATCCGTAAATGACGGGCGTCTGCCTTTTCGGCAGTCACCAAGCAGGGTAAATTGCGATACCACAAGCATTTCACCGCCTGTTTCAAACAACGATCTGTTCATCTTGTTGTTTTTATCTTCAAAGATTCTTAAATTAGTTGTTTTATCCGCGAGGTATTCAACGTCACCGGTATCATCTCCTTTAGCTATGCCGAGAAGCACAAGAAGGCCTGGGCCGATTTCATTGATTATCTCATTGTTTACAGATACAGAACTCTTTTTTACTCTTTGTATTACAGCGCGCATGTTCCTGTCCGGTAGTATGATTTATTTGGATCGATATTTAGCATGATTATCAAAAATTGACAACAA
>JASEIZ010000034.1 GCA_030017395.1 Desulfobacterales bacterium
TTGAAGCTCCCCGCCGCAAGCAGCGGGGAATGCGCTCGCTATTCAGTTCAAAATTCTTCATAAAATTTGTTAGAGCTTCTACCGCCTCTATGGTTGTAGGATTATAAAGAGCTTCCCGAATTAACTTAGAAAAAGTGGGGTATAAAAATATAATAAATGCAGGAGCGTATGAAGAATTAAAGAAACAAGAAAGAGATAGAAAAAAACAAAAAGAGTAAAAACGGTACAAAGAGAAAGAAGGTCAGCAACCCTGTTTGTTTTCTATTTTTGCCCATGAATCACGCAAAGTTGCTGTCCGGTTAAACACAAGCCTTTCTTCACGAGAATCAACGGCATCCACGCAGAAATAACCAAGCCTTTCAAACTGATACCGGCTTTCCGGTTTTGCGCTCGCAAGGCCTGGTTCAACACGGCAGGACGTTAATATTTCCAGGGAGTTTGGATTTAAATAATCCATAAAATCAGCCCCGTCTTTTACCGCAGCAGGGTTTTCTTTTATAAACTGACGATCATAGAGGCGGACTTCAGCCTCAATTGAATGAGGCGCAGAAACCCAGTGAAGGGTGCCCTTGACCTTGCGTCCGTCCGAAGACCAACCACCTTTTGTTGCAGAATCATATGTGCAGCGCAGCTCAATAATCTTTCCGGTTTTTTCATCCTTTACCACACGCTCACACTTGATATAATAGGCGTATCTCAATCTTACTTCACTGCCCGGAGACAGTCGGAAAAACTTTTTGGGAGGATCTTCACGAAAATCCTCATACTCAATATACAGCACCCTGGAAAACGGAACCTTCCGTGTCCCCATGCCTGGATTTGTCGGATGATTCTGAGCCTCGATCTCTTCTGTCAGGTCTCCAGGATAATTTTCAATAACCACACGAAGCGGTCGCAACACACCCATAACCCTGGGAGACCGTTCGTTCAGGTCTTCCCTTATGCAGTGTTCCAGCAACGCACAATCTACAACACTTTCCCTTTTGGCCATTCCAATACGATCAGAAAATGCCCGGATAGATTCAGGTGTATAACCGCGTCTCCGCATGCCTGACAGGGTAGGCATGCGCGGATCGTCCCATCCGGAAACATGTCCCTGCTCAACCAGTTTCAAAAGTTTCCGCTTGCTCATTACTGTGTAAGTCAGATTGAGCCTGGCAAACTCGATTTGCTGAGGATGACAATCTACATTCAACTCGTCAAGTATCCAGTCATAAAGAGGCCGGTGGTCTTCAAATTCAAGGGTGCAGAGGGAATGGGTAATCCCCTCGATGGAATCGGAAAGACAATGAGCATAATCATACATCGGATAAATGCACCATCTGTTGCCTGTTCTGTGATGCGCCATGTGTTTGATACGGTAAATAACCGGATCACGCATATTTAAATTCGGGGCTTTCATGTTGATTTTTGCTCGAAGCACATGTTCACCGTCCTTAAATTCTCCCGACCTCATCCGCTCAAACATATCCATGTTTTCTTCGATTGAACGGTCGCGATACGGGCTGTCTTTCCCCGGCTCGGTCAGAGTGCCGCGATATTTTCTTATTTCTTCCGCACTCAGGCTGCATACATAAGCTTTGCCTTTTTTTATAAGCTGAACAGCATATTGGTAGAGTTTCTCAAAATAGTCCGATGTATAATAGAGCCGGTCACCCCAGTCAAATCCAAGCCATTTGACATCTGATTTTATTGATTCTACATATTCGACATCTTCCTTGCCCGGATCCGTATCATCAAATCGCAGGTTACAAACACCTCCCGCATGTTCGGCAGCAATCCCAAAATTAAGACAAATCGACTTGGCATGGCCGATATGCAGATAGCCGTTCGGTTCAGGAGGGAACCTTGTTACAACACGGCCATTGTTTTTGTTTGCCTTTAAATCTTCCGCGATAATATGTCTGATAAAATTAGTCGGTAGAGATGTTTCAATCGCATTGTTATCCATTAAATTCATTCCTTATCCTTTTGTGTCGCATTTTGAGCTTTGAAATTGATTTTTTAGCATAACCACTATATATATGTAAATATTTTTCCAATTAAAAGACAGCCGAGCTATTGAGACCGCAACCGGAAAGGTTGTCCTATCTCCTGATGCAAAGCGCTTGTTCCCCACGGAGGTTTATTGCCATGTTTCATATATCTACGGAAGAAATTTATCAGGATGGACAGATAATATTTGAAGAAGGAAACGCAGGAGACTGGGTTTATGTGATAGAATCCGGAGCTGTTGAGATTTACAAGAACGTGAATGGAGAAAAGATAATCATCGAAACCATCGGACCCGGAGAAGTTTTTGGAGAGCTTGCTTTCCTTGCCAGAATACCTCGAACCGCTACTGCTAAGGCTTTGGGTACTACTAAGGTTGGAGTTATCGACCGCAAGTTTCTGGATGAGGATTACAACAACTTGTCTGATAGCTTCAGGATGATTCTAAAAAGCCTTGTCTTGCGACTTTCGAAGGCAACAGAAAAAGCCGCTCAACCAAAATTACGCAGGAAAGAGCCTCGTATGCCCAAGGTTCTTTCCCTGCGCTTTAAAAGCAAGACAGAATTCATAAAGGCTTTTTCCGGCGATATAAGCGGTAGTGGAATCTTTATCAAAACTGAAAAACCCCTTGCTAAAGGAACGCCTTTCCTGCTCAAACTCAACTTGCCGGATTGCTCAGAAGAGCTCATGACCAAATGCGAGGTTTCATGGACCCGGACAGAGACCGATGATCCTGTAAAGCATCCGCCTGGAATGGGCATAAAGTTCATGGAAATCAGTACGGCAAATCGCCAAAAACTGAAAGAAGAATTAATTAAAGCCAAATCCGATATAAAATCGGATTAAATCTTATCTGGGTAATACACAACTCGTTCTTCAAAGCCAAAAAATTATCAATGGGTGTTGTATGAATACAAAAATCGCGGAAGATATAATTAACCACCCCGCCGCAAGCGGGCGGGGTATGTAAAAGGATTAAGCAATTTTATCCCCTCACCCTACCCCTCTCCCCAAGGAGAGGGAACTGAAGGATTCCCCACCGCAAGCGGATGGGGTATATAACAATCTAATAAAGATTTCAAAAACAATCGACCTGACCCATTACTGCAAACAAAATAAGGCTTTGGAAGGAACGGGCAGCATGGTGCTCGATCGTATTCATAAGGTGGCTTTTGCTTCGTTGTCTCCTCGGACAAACAGAGTGGTATTGGAAGACTTTTGTAACAAACTCGGTTACCGTTCGGTAGTCTTTCACAGCTATGATAAAGAGAAACTCATTTATCATTCAAATGTAATGATGTCTATTGGAACCGATTATGCCGTAATTTGCACCGAAGCTATAAAAGACGAAACGGAAAAGAAGACGGTGCTGAACGAATTAAAAAAACTTGGGAAAAGAATTATAGAAATTTCTCCTGAACAGATGAATCATATGTGCGGTAATATTCTTGAGCTTCATGCAGTAAACGGGGAAAAGAAAATTATCATGTCCACTTCGGCATACAACCATTTCTCCATCGAACAAAAAAAGAAGCTGGAAAAATCAGGTGACATTCTTTCTTTTGATGTGCATACAATCGAGAACATCGGGGGCGGCGGTGTCAGGTGCATGGTGGCAGAAATATTTTATTAACAACCGCATCCCCCCGCCTCAAGCAGTGGGGAATGCGCTCGCTTTTGCGGTTCAAAATAGCCTTGAAAATAGCATAAAAAAAGATTATCGTACTGTTGTTTTTTTGTGGAATAGTTCGCTCGTATTTTTATGATAGCTGCGACCGGAAACATCCTGCTTATGTCTGGTCTCATACAATTACATACCGGAAGCAATGGACAAGTATTATGGGAAACAAGGCCGATCTATCAGTAAACATTGGAAGAATAGAACTAAAAAATCCCGTGATGACGGCATCCGGCACATTCGGATATGCCAGAGAATTTGAAAATCTTATTGATTTGAACCGGCTTGGCGCTGTTATTGTTAAAGGTTTGTCACTTAAACCATCCATGGGCAACCCGCCTCCAAGGATAGTTGAAACTCCATGCGGCATGCTTAATGCCATTGGCCTTGAAAACGTCGGTTTTACTTCCTTTGTGCAGGATAAACTCCAGTTTTTGAAACAACTCTCAACGCCTGTTTTTATAAATATTTATGGAAAAGATATCCGGGAATATGCGGAGCTGGCATCACGCATTGATGAAATTGAAGAAATAGCAGGTATTGAAGTCAATATCTCATGCCCGAACGTAAAAGCGGGAGGGGTCGCTTTTGGAACCGATCCTGATGCAGCCTTCAAAGTAGTAAAGGCTGTCAGAGACAATACCGGCAAACCGCTTATGGTGAAACTTACTCCCAATGTGACCGATATTACGCTTATTGCCCGCAATGTGGAAGACGCGGGCGCAGATTCCATATCATTAATTAATACAATAACAGGTATGGCTATAGACATTGAAACCCGGAAGCCAAAGCTTGCAAATATGACCGGAGGGCTTTCAGGCCCGGCAATTAAACCAATAGCTTTGCGCATGGTATGGCAGGTGGTTCAAAAGGTTAAGATCCCTGTAATAGGGGTTGGAGGCATAATGACCGCAGAGGATGCGCTTGAGTTTTTAATAGCAGGGGCTGCTGCGGTTCAGGTGGGAACGGCAAGTTTAATTAACCCGCGTGCCACAGTTGACATTATTGAAGGAATAGAAGCCTTTCTTATAAAAAGAAATATCCCGCGGCTAACAGATGTTATCGGAACATTGCAAACCTGATATTTGTTGGCTTTGCCCACAAATTGGTCGAGTAGTCAAGTGGTTGATTTGTCGAGTAGTTCAAAGACCTTTACAACTCGACGACTCGACTATTTAACTATTCGACTAAAGCCACAGGAATTTCAATAAGTTGTAGAAATTCCGAGACGTTTAATCACAATGCCTCAGGTGATACCACCGGGTGGGTTTTTAAGTATTCCAGCCGGTTCAATCCATTAATATAAGCCTTGGCGCTGGCCGTGATGATATCCGGATCAGCCGCCCTGCCAAGGGCGATAAGCCCGTCTTCGTTTAAACGCACAGTTACCTCGCCCTGTGCATCCGTGCCTCCGGTCAGGGCGCTCACAGAAAATCTTAAGAGTTTCGATACTGTCCCGGTAAGTTTTGCTATTGTGTTAAAAGCAGCATCAATAGGACCGTTTCCATAACCCGCGCCCTGCACAGAGCGTCCGTTTATTGTGAGCTTAACACTTGCCATTGGAAGAACCGTTGTTCCGCTTGTCACATGTAAATACTCCAGGCGGAAAATGTCTGCGGTCCTTAATATACCTTCCGTGACAATAGCTTCAAAGTCCTCGTCAACAATGGTTTTTTTCTTATCCGCAAGCTCCTTGAATTTTTTAAAGATAAGATTTAATTCTTCGTCTGAAAGATCGTATCCCAAATCCTTCAGATGTGCTCGAAGGGCATGTCTGCCTGAATGTTTGCCCAATACAAGCTTGCCGGCGCCAAGACCTATGGTATCAGGCTTCATAATCTCATATGTCATTGGGTTTTTCAACATGCCGTCCTGGTGGATGCCTGCTTCATGCGCAAATGCGTTGGCTCCGACTATAGCCTTATTCGGCTGCACAATAATTCCTGTTATCATACTGACAAGCCGGCTTGTCGGATAAATCTGCCTGGTGTTAATATTCGTCGATAGCGGGATATAATTGGGTCTTGTATGCAAAGCCATTACTACCTCTTCAAGAGATGTATTTCCAGCCCTTTCTCCGATTCCGTTTATTGTAACTTCAGCCTGTCTGGCTCCGGCGCATATTGCCGCAAGAGTATTGGCTGTGGCAAGGCCAAGGTCATTATGGCAGTGTATGCTCACAATTGCTTTATGGATATTTGGCGTATGTGCCGTGACATATTTAACAAGATTCGCAAATTCCTGTGGGATGGCGTAGCCTACTGTATCAGGAATATTAATAGTTGCCGCGCCGGCCTCTATTACAGCCTCAAAAACCCTGCACAGAAAATCAGGATCGCTCCTTGATGCATCCTCAGCGGAAAATTCTATGCTGTCGGTAAAAGATCTCGCATATTTAACCGCTTCAACTGCTTTTTTTACAACCTCATCCCGTGTCATTTTCAGCTTATAATCCATATGAATATCGGAAGTCGCAATAAAGGTATGTATCCTCGGTTTAGCGGCATTACGGATAGCGCCCCATGCACGATCGATATCCTTTTTGGAAGTTCGCGCCAGTGCGGCAACTTCTGTGTTTTTCAACTTGCCTGCTATGCTGAAAACCGCCTCAAAATCGCCTTCAGATGCAGCCGGAAACCCTGCTTCCAATACATCTACACCAAGTTTTTCCAGTTGCACGGCAATCCGCATCTTTTCAGCGGCATTCATGCTTGCTCCTGGAGACTGCTCACCGTCTCTTAAAGTTGTGTCAAATATTATTACTTTTTCATCCATAATTTTGCTCCGTAATCTATACTAGTTCAGCCACTATCGCTATGTTCACCACCCGCTTCGCTTGAGGCACAGAGGTCGCTGAGGTTAAATTTTTTTATTCCTTTCCGTTGAGAGGTCGGAAAGCAATGAGAACCAGCCCTTCGGGACATTTAGAGACAACCCTCAACTCACAATATTGTTATGCAGCGAAGCTGCTGAGTGGTTTTCATTTGCCGTCCTCTCAACGGCAAATGAAAAATTATCTTCTTTCTGCGTTCTCTGCGTCTCTAATGAGCAGAGCGAATGGGCGGTGTTTAACCCAATGATTTTTTTCGTTCCTTGGCCAGCTTATACTGAAAACTGTCTGCCAGCGCCTGCCAGCTTGCCTCTATAATATCTTCTGAAGCGCCGATTGTGCTCCAGATGTCATCTTCGTCTCTTGATTCTATTAAAACTCTTACCTTTGCCGCGGTTCCTTTTCCGCCGTCTATTACCCGGACTTTGAAATCTACAAGACGCATGGAATCCAAGTCGGTTACATAGAATTTCTCCAGGGCCTTACGCAAAGCATTATCCAGAGCACTGACCGGCCCATATCCTTCGGCGGCGGCAATTTCCTCCTTATCACCGACAGAAAGCTTGATTGTAGCATGAGATGAACATGAATGATCTTTTTCTTTTTCAATGTGAACTCTAAAAGATTTCAGTTCAAATAACGGTTTGAACTGTTTTGTAAATTTTTCCATAAGTATTTTGAAGGAACCTTCAGCCGCTTCAAACTGATAACCCTGATCTTCCAACCGCTTTATTTCAGAAGTGATTTTACGGCTGTCAAACCCACTCCCATTAAGATCGATTCCCAGTTCCCTGGCCTTGTATTCTATATTGCTCTTGCCTGAAAGATCCGATATCAAAACACGGCGCTTGTTTCCTACATGCTCGGGATCCATATGTTCGTATGCCCCCGGAACCTTCATGATAGCGCTTACATGAATACCGCCCTTGTGAGCAAAAGCGCTTTTGCCCACAAAAGGCCTGGTATTTAATGGAATCATGTTCGCGGTCTCGCTGACAAATCTGGAAAGGTTTTTTAGTTTCGCAAGGTTCTTGTTTGAAACACACGGATAACCCATTTTTATATAAAGAATCGGTATGATTGAGGTAAGGTCCGCATTGCCGCATCTTTCTCCATATCCATTGATAGTCCCCTGAACCATAACAGCGCCTGCGTGTATCGCTGCTATGGAATTGGCCACAGCCATGCCGCAGTCGTTGTGTGTATGAATTCCGATTTTAAGCGGCAGGTTATCTGTTTTTGCAGTCTGTTTTTCAGCAATGCTTTTTCGTACATTATTTATGATGAATTCTATTTCAAATGGCAGGGTCCCTCCATTTGTGTCGCAAAGAACAATAGTGTCTGCGCCGCCTTTTACGGCAGCCAGCAGGGTTTGCAACGCATAATCCGGGTTTTTCTTGTACCCGTCAAAAAAATGCTCGGCATCGTATATAACCTCTAGATCATTTTTCTTCAGATACTCGACAGAGTCGTATATCATCGCGAGATTCTCTTTCAAAGTATTTCTCATAATCTGCTCGACGTGGAGATCCCATGTCTTCCCGAAAATTGTAACCGAAGGAGTATTGCTTTCAACAAGGGCTTTTAAGTTTTTGTCATCGGCAGCTTTAATACCGGGCTTGCGGGTTGAGCCGAATGCAACGAGACGGGCATTTTGAAATTTAATATCTTTTGCCAGCTTAAAAAAGCGCTCGTCCCTGGGATTGGAACCGGGCCAGCCGCCCTCTATGTAATGTATCCCTGTGTCATCAAGCTTCTGTGCGATCTTTATCATTTCTTCAGCGCTGAAACTGATGTTTTCTCCCTGGGCTCCGTCTCTTAAAGTGGTATCATATAGAAGTATTGGTTCCATTATGTTGTTCTCTCTGGTTTTTGGTCACTTGTCATTTGTCATTGGTCATTGGTGCTGACAAGATAGTATTTGGTTTCAAGATGTTTTTCAAATGACTAATGACCAGTGACTAATGACTAATTAGTTTTCTTATTTTTTCCGGTTTTCGGGCCTTAATGCTCGAACTGCCGCGCCGGCTTTCCACATTTCTGAATTTTTGATCACATCCAGCTCTTTTTTCAGTTTTGTCATGTAATCAGGCGCGCTGTTGGCTTCAAGGACTCTTTTTGTCTCTTTGCCGGTTTTAACACGGTCATACAGATCGTCAAAAACAGGAGCTACAGCATCCCGGAACTTTGGAGCCCAGTCCAGAGCACCCCTTTGGGCTGTTGTACTGCAGTTTGAAAACATCCAGTCCATACCGTTTTCTCCTACAAGACGGATGAGACTCTGGGTCAGTTCTTCCACGGTTTCATTAAAAGCTTCACTCGGTGAATGTCCGTTTTTTCTAAGAACATTGTACTGCGCCTCCATAGTGCCGGCAAGACATCCCATCAGAACACCGCGCTCACCTGTAAGATCGCTGTAGACCTCTTGTTGAAATGTTGTGGGAAAGAGATATCCTGATCCTATGGCAATACCTAATGCAAGAGTTCTTTCCATTGCTCTGCCGGTAAAGTCCTGATACACTGCAAAGCTGGAATTGATACCACTCCCGTCCAGAAAGTTTCTCCGCACATTAGTTCCGGATCCTTTTGGCGCCACTAAAATGACATCAATATTTTCCGGAGGTACAATACCGGTCTGATCTTTATAAACAATTGAAAAACCATGCGAAAAATAAAGGGCATCCCCCTCGTTAAGACATTTTTTTACCTGAGGCCATGTTGCGGTCTGACCGGCATCTGATAGAAGTTCCTTAATAATTGTTCCTTTCCGTGCTGCTTCCTCAAGCGGAAATAGCGTTTCACCTGGTACAAAACCGTCTGAGATAGCCTTATTCCAGTATGCATCCCCTTCAAGCTGTCCTATTATTACGGAAAAGCCGTTGTCTTTAAGATTTAAAGCCTGCGCCGGGCCTTGAACTCCGTAGCCTAAAACTACAATTGTTTCATCTTTAAGCACTTCCCTGGCTTTATCCAGAGAAAATTCTTCAGATGTAATAACTTCTTCTACAACACCGCCAAAATCGATTTTTGCCATTTTATTCTCCTTAGATTTATAATTATATTTGTAACCGTTCACGGTTGTCGGTTCACAGTTCACAGTTTAGACAATGAACTATGCAACGATTGAAGCATTTTAGCCTTATGCAAAAAAATAGCTGCTTCCTCTGATTTTATTTTGGTTCCCGGAAAAGAGCGATAATCCCTGTTTTTGCGATCTCCTTAATCCCTATCGGCTTTAGAAGATTCAAAATCGCATCCATTTTGCCTTCGTCTCCGGTAACCTCTAAAGTGTAATGCTCCCGCCCGACATCAACCACTTTACACCTGAAAATATCTACGATTCTGAGAATTTCAGCCCTGTATTCAGGTTTGGCCTGTACTTTGATAAGGGCCATCTCCCTCTGAACATAACTTGATCCTGTAAGTTCATATACTTTTATCACGTTGATAAGCTTGTGAAGCTGTTTCATGATTTGCTCGACAATCGGCTTATCTGCCATAGTAACCATGGTAACCCTGGACACCAGCGGATCGATAGTTTCGGCAACGGAAAGACTCTCGATATTATAGCCTCTGCCGCTAAACAATCCTGCTATCCTGGACAGCACCCCCGGCTGGTTGTCAACTAAAATCGAAAGTATATGTTTTTGTTTTGTCATGATTTATATCCTTAATTTAATCGGTTGATTATACACTTTAGCATTTATTGTTAGACCAGGAGCATTTCCGTTATAGGAGCCCCTGCAGGCACCATTGGATAAACACACTCTTCCCTCTCAACAGCAAAGTCCATGATTACCGTTTTAGGTGAAGAAAGGCCTTTTATAAGCACCGGTTCAACCTCTTCAGGCTTTGTAGCCCTTAACCCAACAGCCCCGTATGCCTCCGCCAGTTTTACAAAGTCAGGGGCATGCTCCATGCCTGTACTGCAGTAACGTTTGCCGTAGAACAGTTCCTGCCACTGCCTGACCATTCCAAGATACTGGTTGTTCAGGATAACGATCTTTACCGGAAGACCGTATTGCTTTGCGGTTGCCATTTCCTGTATGTTCATCTGGATACTGCCGTCTCCGGCAATATCCACCACAAGTTTTTTAGGGCAGGCAATCTGAGCGCCGATTGCTGCTGGAAGCCCGAACCCCATAACCCCCAAGCCGCCTGATGTAATAAAATGATTGGGTTTATTAAAATGATAATACTGCGCAGCCCACATCTGATTCTGACCCACTTCGGTAGTTATAATGGCATCGCCTTTAGTCAGTTCGTAGAGTTTCTCGACAACATATTGCGGTTTGATAATGTCTTTCTGTTTATATGCCAGAGGAGTCGTGCTTTTCCACTTTGCTATCTGATGAAGCCAACTTTTCCTCTTTTTCTTCAGATCGCCCAGATCCTCTTTGTCTAAGAGTTTGTTGAGAAGACCGAGGGTAACTTTGCAATCACCTACCACGGGAACTGCGACAGGAATATTCTTGCGTATTGATGTCGGATCAATATCAATATGCACAATCTTTGCATTAGGAGCAAATGTATCTGTTTTACCGGTAACACGGTCGTCAAAACGGACTCCGACTGCAATCATAAGATCGCAATCTCCTGAGCACATGTTGGCTCGATATGTGCCATGCATGCCGATCATGCCTAACCACAAAGGATCTGTTCCCGGAAATACTCCAAGCCCCATTAAGGAACATGTAACTGGAATCTGGGTTTTATGAGCCAATTCGGTAAGCTCTTTTGAACCCCTTGAAAGAACAACCCCGCCACCTGCAAAAATAATAGGCTTTTTGGCGGTCTTTATAAGTTTTATCGCCCTTTGCAACTGTTTTATATTCGGACTATAAGTAGGTTTGTATGATTTCAGCTCAACTTTTTTGGGCGCTTTGTAAATTATTTTTGTGGTTGACACATCCTTTGGAAGATCGATCAGCACCGGCCCCGGGCGGCCGGAAGCAGCTATCATAAATGCTTCTTTAACGATTCTTGCAAGATCCTCGGTGTGCTTAACAAGGTAGTTGTGCTTGGTGCATGGTCTTGTTATTCCAACTATATCAACTTCCTGAAAAGCATCATTCCCGATAAGCTGTGTCGGAACCTGACCAGTAAATATAACCACAGGAATAGAATCCATATAAGCGCTCGCGATCCCGGTCACCGTATTGGTGGCCCCTGGCCCCGATGTTACCAGACATACTCCGACCTTGCCGCTGGCCCTTGCATAACCATCCGCAGCATGAATCGCTCCCTGCTCATGGCGGACCAGTATATGCCGTATATCTGTTTTAGCCAGTTCATCATAAATATCTATGACAACACCACCAGGAAATCCAAAGATAGTGTCAACACCTTCTTCCTTTAGCATTTTCATAAGGATCTGTGCGCCTGTAAGTTTCATGATAAATCCTTCCTTTTGCTGGTTGCTTGTTGCTGGTTATTCGTTACTCGTTACTCGTGAACCGCTGAATCCTTAACCCGCTGAACCTTGAACCCGTGAATGCACTTTATTTTACGACTGCGCCTTTATCAGCAGATGATACCATGCGCGAATATCTGGCCATATATCCATGTGTTATCTTCGGTTCAGGAGGCGACCACAAGGCAAATCTATCCTTGATCTTCTCTTCGGCAACCTTGAGAGTTATTTTTTTACCTGGAATATCAATTGATATAAGATCGCCTTCTTTAACAATTGCAATCGGCCCTCCCTGTATGGCTTCCGGCGAAACATGTCCTATGGATGCGCCTTTAGTGCCTCCTGAAAACCGGCCGTCTGTGATAAGGGCAACATAACTGTCTAATTTCATGCCGGCAATTGCAGAAGTCGGAGTCAGCATCTCCCGCATTCCAGGGCCGCCCATAGGCCCTTCATAACGTATGACGATAACATCTCCTTTTTTTATACTGCCGTTCATAATAGCATGGCTGGCATCTTCTTCGGAATCAAAAACCCTGGCGGGCCCTTCATGGCACAACATCTCATCTAACACCGCAGACTGTTTTACAATGCATCCATCAGGTGCAAGGTTTCCGAAAAGTACGGCAAGACCTCCATAGTTATGATACGGATTGTCTACGGGCCGTATGATATCTTTATCCAGGGTTTGAACATCTGCAACATTGTCGCCGATCGTTTTCCCGGTTACAGTCATGCAGTCATTGTTGATAAGGCCTGCATGTAACAGCTCATTGACTAAAGCGCTGATGCCTCCCGCACGATTCAGATCCTCTATGTGGTGTTTGCCTCCAGGGCTGAGCGAGCAAAGATGAGGTGTTGCCATGCTGATTTCGTTGATCATATTAAGGTCGATATTTACCTTTGCTTCATTTGCAATTGCCAGAAGATGGAGAGCAGTATTGGTCGAACACCCAAGCGCCATATCAACTGTAAGAGCATTTTTAAATGCCTTTTCAGTCATGATTTTTTTAGGAGTAATCTGCTGCTTTAAAAGACTGATTATCTGCATTCCAGCCTCTTTGGCCAGACGGATACGCGCGGCCATCACGGCAGGAATTGTGCCGTTGCCGGGCAATCCCATGCCTATGGCCTCGGTCAAACAGTTCATGGAATTGGCGGTAAACATGCCGGCACATGACCCGCAGGTTGGACAGGCGGCATTTTCAATAGAGGTCAAGTCCTTTTCCGTCATCCTGCCTGAAAGCACTGCGCCGACAGATTCAAAAACAGTGATAAGGTCGATTTTCCCGGTCCCTGTTTGGTTTGGATTATCTCCGGCCAGCATAGGGCCTCCGCTTATTACAATTGTGGGAAGATCCAGACGTGCCGCAGCCATCAGCATTCCCGGCACGATCTTATCGCAATTTACAACCATAACCATGGCATCGAATGCATGGGCGGTAGCCATCACCTCAATTGAATCCGCGATAAGTTCACGGCTCGCGAGAGAATACTTCATCCCCGTATGATTCATGGCAATCCCGTCACAAACACCGATCGTACCGAATTCTACAGGGGTGCCGCCTCCCATATAAACTCCGGCCTTTACAGCTTCTACAATTTTATCAAGATGGACATGCCCCGGAATAATCGCATTGGCTGAATTGGCAATGCCAATAAGAGGCCTTTCCAGTTCGACATCTGTATATCCCATTGACTTAAAGAGGCTTCGATGAGGCGCCCTTTCAA
>JASEIZ010000350.1 GCA_030017395.1 Desulfobacterales bacterium
TATTCCTGTTGATTCTGCCGATAACTTTTCACACAACAGCTGCTTTTGCGCACAAGGTTACTATCTTTGCCTGGGTTGAAGGGGATACAATATACACTCAAAGCAAATTCAGTAAAGGCAGAAAAGCCAAAGGATCGCTTGTTACGCTTTTTGACATGGAAGGAAACAAACTTCTTGAAGGCACAACTGATGAAAAAGGGGAGTGCTCTTTTAAAATACCAAAAAAAACCGGCCTTAAGGTTGTCTTAAAAGCATCTATGGGACATATGGCTGAATGGAAAATACCTGTAGAGGAAATTACTGCGACACAGGCATTACAAGACAAAACTCCCGAAGCCTGCATCGTAACAAGTAATACTATTTCGCCATCAAACCGCACCGGCAGTAAAGCAGGCGCAAAGCAACCGATTTCCGTGGCCACCGGCTTGCAAAGAGATGAAATCAGGCGTCTCATTGACGAGTCTCTGGATCAAAAGCTAAGACCGATTATAAATATGCTGGCGGACTCTCAGAATCAAGGTCATGGAATAAGCGAAGTAATGGGCGGCATAGGTTATATATTCGGCCTTGTCGGCGTGGCCCTCTATTTTACAAACCGCCGGAAAAAACTATAATTTTTATTAACCACAGAGATCACAGCAAAGTAATGTTGCACCACGAAGAACACGAAGAAATAGAAGTTATAAGCGCCTAAAGATATAGAGTACTGCACTTGACGTGGGAATATATATAGCTTTTTACGAGTTCATGATACTTTTTTTCATGCTTTTCTTCGTGATCTTCGTGGTAAATATTTTTTTCGTATTTTCGTGATTAATTTACTCTGTATTCATGGTAAAAACAATGATCGAAGAAATATCGAACAGCGATTCCTTTATTTGCCAT
>JASEIZ010000351.1 GCA_030017395.1 Desulfobacterales bacterium
TCGCTCGCTAACCCCGCCGCAAGCAGCGGGGAATGCGCTCGCTTTTGCGGTTCAATTATTGATTATCAATAATTGAAATTGCTTAATATGTCAAGCGCTTTTCACAAAACGATTTCGATTTTACCCCTGTCTATCAGGATGCCGCAGCATGTGTTGAAGCGCGTTCCAGCCGATGCAATTTCAAGGAGCTTTCCTTCACGAATTTTTTCAGCTTTTTTCGACATCCACAAAATCAAACATAAACTTCCAAACGGGTACATACTTTATGCCAAAGCCCTTAATATTTTCCTCTGACTCCTGGTTTTCAGTAATAATGGCGCCTTCCTGCAAATCAAAAAACTTGAGCGCTCTGATCAATGCATTGGTTTCCCTTGATTTGGTCCTGGCGTCCGTTACATTATATGATACCTGATATGCGCTTGATACTTTTCCTTTTTTGACAACAACAAAATCAACTTCATAGCCCTGTTTATCCTTCCAATAATAAACTTCACTGCCGCATTGCAAAAATTTCAGAAAAACAATATTCTCCAGCGCCTTTCCCTTGTCTTCACTAAAACTCATCGACACGACATTCCTCAAACCGGTATCAATACTGAATACTTTACGAGGGTTTTTTTCTTGTTCTTTTAACGAATAAGAAAATCTTTTGAGATAAAAAAACAGAAAGGCAGTGTTTAGATATTCTGAAAACCTTTCAATCGTGTCAATGGGCATGTTTAAAAACCCTTTTATGCTGTTAAATGATATAAGAGAAGCAATGTTTGTCATATAATACCTTGAAAGCGACTTAAGTCCATCGACCTTAATAATATTAAATCTTTCAATAACATCACGACTCAGAATATCG
>JASEIZ010000352.1 GCA_030017395.1 Desulfobacterales bacterium
GTGCATAGCGGAATAAATTTGGACAGATTGTCTAATACTTTCGTTAATTCCTCGGCAATGAAAAGAAGTTTGGGGATTTCCGAAGGCAATCTGATCGTCGGGACAGTTGGGCGGCTTACGCCGGTAAAGGGGCATAGGTACCTTGTTGAGGCGGCAGGAAAAATTGTGGATGCCAGGCCGGATACAACTTTTGTCTTTTTAGGCGATGGCGAACTTTCAGATGAACTCAAAAATATGGCTTCAAGGTTGGGTATAGAAGAAAATGTGAAATTTCCTGGTTGGCGGCCGGATGTGGCAGAGGTTATGTCCATATTTGATATATTCGTGCTTCCATCGCTTAATGAAGGTATGGGAAGGGTGCTGGTCGAGGCTATGGCGCTTGGCAAGCCGATTGTGGCAAGTGATGTGGGAGGAATTACCGATCTGGTCGTTCATGGGGAGAACGGTTTTCTTGTTCCTGTTGGAAATGTTGACGCTATGGCTGTAAGGATTAATGATCTTCTGGAAAGCGCGGAAAAAAGAAAGAAAATGGGTGAAAACGGAAAGAGCCGATCTGTCAATTACAGTTCAGACTCAATGATTAAAAAGATTGATCGGTTATACGAGGCAGCGTTACAGCGAAAACACAGATTTTGATTTACCTGTTTTTTCTTATTTGCAAAAAGGCAGGAAAACATATATTAAAACCATTAAGTTGGCATTTTGCTCGATTAAGGCAAAAGCATAGTAAGAATAAAAACGGCTCGTTACCTTTACTAATTGTTGATGAAATCGTAAAAAGTCGTCACTCCGGTGAAAACCGGAGTCCAGAGGCTTC
>JASEIZ010000353.1 GCA_030017395.1 Desulfobacterales bacterium
ATAGCGTAGCCCCCCAAAGTCGCAATCCCTTCGTAAGTCAGGTCAATTTCTTTCCAACCGGACTGGATCGTTTACGTGTCCTACGTGGACGTCGCAATCCCTTCGTAAGTCAGGTCAATTTCTTTCCGGCTGATAGATGACCCGCATTGCAGTAATGCGGGGACATGCGTCGCAATCCCTTCGTAAGTCAGGTCAATTTCTTTGGGGACATGCGCCGGCAATCCAACGCCGGCGTGTGGAGCCTGTGTCGCAATCCCTTCGTAAGTCAGGTCAATTTCTTTCAAATTGATTACGATCAATTAAAAAAATATATTGAGTCGCAATCCCTTCGTAAGTCAGGTCAATTTCTTTGAAGACTGGGTCGACAGCGTACATGACGCTGGCGGCAAGGGGTGTCGCAATCCCTTCGTAAGTCAGGTCAATTTCTTTTGGTGAGTAAGGTTGAGTTAGTCGACGGCTCGGACGTTCTGTCGCAATCCCTTCGTAAGTCAGGTCAATTTCTTTTGGATATCAATAACACCTGATTTGCCGTCAACATGGGCGTGTCGCAATCCCTTCGTAAGTCAGGTCAATTTCTTTTCGTTAATTGTGTTGGGGATGTTGTGCGATGGGTTTTGTCGCAATCCCTTCGTAAGTCAGGTCAATTTCTTTTAAAATTGACGCTATTAATAAGGAAAGAAGAACTGTCGCAATCCCTTCGTAAGTCAGGTCAATTTCTTTTTTTAGCTTAACATTATTAATTATGAATATGAGAAAAAACAGTCGCAATCC
>JASEIZ010000354.1 GCA_030017395.1 Desulfobacterales bacterium
GTTTCTGGAGATGAGGAAATTCCATCAGCAAGATTCGCGAGCTTATCCCCTTAAACCATTGGACGATCTTGCTGATATCATGTACTGGACGATAGGCTATGAACATATGAATATGATCGCTCGCGACCTTGCCGGTGATAATGTCAATCTCGTGCTCTATGGCAATCTGCCGCAAAACATCTCGGGCTCGTGTCGCTACGTGACCAGTAAGCACCCTCTTCCGGTATTTCGGTATCCAGATGAGGTGAACTTTTAAGTCCGTTTTTGTATGAGCACCCAGTTGGTAACGTCGCATAGCGACAGATTATAATCTTCTCTTCGCCTAAAGGCGAGGGGTTTCAACCATCCCCGAAGGGGACACTAAGAAATATCAGTTGCTTGACTGAAGAAATTATCAAAGAGCTTATTGATTCCGTAATGGAATCATTGAATTACTTGTTCTTACCGGAATTAGGCAAGAGGTACTGGGGGATGCATATTTGGGCGCGTGGGTATTTTGTCAGTACAGTGGGCATCGACAGTACTGTAATACGAAATTATGTAAAAGAGCAGGCAGAGGAACAAATTCGAGAAGAACAGCTTAGGCTATGGAAGAACGACAGCGAATGACATTGTCAGGAGTTGTCGTCATTGATAAAGCCACCGACAAGGTCGGTGGTAGTTTACTTAAGAAAGAGGGTATCGTTGTATGACTAATCAGGAAAAAATTGAGTTAATGAGACA
>JASEIZ010000355.1 GCA_030017395.1 Desulfobacterales bacterium
GAGCTGTGGAAGGTCTATGCGGATTCCGGACAGATCAACCAGATGATTATAAACATGGTGGTCAATGCCAGAGACGCCATATCTGTCTGCGCCGACAGCGCGACATTCAGGCTGCAGGGAGGCAAGATCACAGTTGAGACAGCCAACGCTTATCTGGACGAGAACTATTTTAGCGATCGTGGCATCAAAGAGATGCCGGGGCCTTATGTGATGCTGGCTGTAAGCGATACCGGTAGCGGGATGGACAAAGAAATCCGGGAACATATCTTCGAGCCTTTCTTCACCACAAAGGACGTCGATAAGGGCACGGGACTGGGTCTTTCCACGGTTTACGGCATTGTCAAACAGAACAATGGCTTTATCTGGGTTCACAGCGAGCCTGGCCGGGGCTCTACCTTCGAGGTCTATCTGCCCAAGATGAACGTGGACGCGGAACCGGAGGAAAAAGAACAAATCTTTGCGGACAAGCTATGTGGCTTCGAGACTGTTTTGGTTGTGGAAGATGATAAAGATCTTTTAGCACTTGCACAAAATATTTTGCGAGGCTGCGGGTACAGGATGCTGTCTGCTGAAAACGGTGAAGAGGCTTTGAAGGTCGGCAAAGAGCACGAAGGTCAGATCGATCTGATGATAACCGATGTTGTGATGCCGAAAATGGGCGGCAGGGAAGCGGCAAACCGGTTGCAGCTTCTATATCCACAGATGAAGGTGATT
>JASEIZ010000356.1:0-218 GCA_030017395.1 Desulfobacterales bacterium
ACCACCGGCCTATCAACCAGATCATCTCTCTGGGGTCTTACCGGATTACTCCGTGGGAGATCTAATCTCGGGGCGGGCTTGGCGCTTAGATGCTTTCAGCGCTTATCCCTGCTGCACTTGGCTTCCCAGCTATGCCCCTGGCGGAACAACTGGTACACCCTCGGTGCATCCATCCCGGTCCTCTCGTACTAGGGATAGACCCCCTCAAATCTCCTGCG
>JASEIZ010000356.1:228-679 GCA_030017395.1 Desulfobacterales bacterium
TATCCGTTAAGCGATGGCCCTTCCACTCGGTACCACCTGATCACTAAGCCCGTGTTTCCACCCTGCTCGAGATGTTCCTCTCGCAGTCAAGCTCCCTTATGCCTTTACACTCAACGCGCGATTTCTAACCGCGCTGAGGGAACCTTTGGGCGCCTCCGTTACCTTTTGGGAGGCGACCGCCCCAGTCAAACTGCCCACCTGAGAATGTCCCCCGCCTGGCTCACAGGCAAGGGTTAGAACTCCAGCACATTAAGGGTGGTATCCCAAGGTCGGCTCCACCGGAACTTGCGTCCCGGCTTCTATGCCTCCCACCTATCCTGTACATAACATACCAGAATCCAATCTCAGGCTACAGTAAAGCTCCACGGGGTCTTTCCGTCTAGTCGCGGGTAACCTGCATCTTCACAGGTACTACAATTTCGCCGAGCCCCTCGTTGAGACAGTGCCCAAG
>JASEIZ010000357.1 GCA_030017395.1 Desulfobacterales bacterium
ACAATTGAAACTCCCCGCCGCGAGCAGCGGGGAATGCGCTCGCTTTTGCGGTTCAGTTAAAAACAAAGGAGATACTTTATTATGAGCAAAGAACAGTTCTTTTTTACATCCGAATCAGTCACAGAGGGGCATCCGGACAAAGTAGCCGACGCGATATCGGATTCTATCCTGGACGCCATTATTGAAAAAGATAAAAACTGCAGGGTTGCCTGTGAAACTCTTGTTACAACAGGTTTAGCCTTTATTGCCGGCGAAATCACAACAGAATGTTATGTTGATATGCCCCAAATCGTCAGGGAAACGATAAAAGATATAGGCTATCATTCATCTCAGATGGGTTTTGACTGGCAGACCTGTTCAGTAATAACCAGCATTGACCATCAATCACCTGATATTGCGCAAGGAGTAAATATCGGAGAAGGTTTGTTCAAGGAACAGGGTGCCGGGGATCAGGGTCTTATGTTTGGTTTTGCATGCGATGAAACCCCTGAATTGATGCCCATGCCCATAATGTATGCCCATAAGCTGACAAAGCGTCTTGCCAAAGTGCGGAAAAATGGTGCACTCGATTTTTTAAGGCCTGACGGCAAAGCACAGATAACAATAGAATATGAAAATGGCACTCCCAAACGCGTTGATACAATAGTAATCGCAGCACAGCACAAACCGGATATTACAT
>JASEIZ010000358.1 GCA_030017395.1 Desulfobacterales bacterium
GCGGTCAACACCCCGATATAACCCGATTACAGACGATTACATTTCTAAGCCGCCTGTGCGGCGGTCAACAGACATGGATTGTTGGGGTGTGATTTTTTTAATTTCTAAGCCGCCTGTGCGGCGGTCAACGTATCCATCTCCACGACCTACTTCCTGCTGGATTTCTAAGCCGCCTGTGCGGCGGTCAACATGAGGTGAATTTGCGGTACTTGTTTTTGGAATTTCTAAGCCGCCTGTGCGGCGGTCAACTATCCAATTTTTACCAGTATTGATAAAATCAGTTTCTAAGCCGCCTGTGCGGCGGTCAACATTTTTTTCATAAGAAATAAAAAACCAACCAATTTCTAAGCCGCCTGTGCGGCGGTCAACATTATTCCTTCCATCCATGGTCTGAATCCAAATTTCTAAGCCGCCTGTGCGGCGGTCAACACGTGCTCGATTACATAGGGCACTTTTGCCAATTTCTAAGCCGCCTGTGCGGCGGTCAACTTTTCAATTGCTGCTTGTCGTTCATTCATCGGTTTCTAAGCCGCCTGTGCGGCGGTCAACAGAGATAAGTTGAAAATCTGGCTCCGTTGTTTGTTTCTAAGCCGCCTGTGCGGCGGTCAACATCAAGGCTTACAAGTGAAGCTTGAAGTGACTTTTCTAAGCCGCCTGTGCGGCGGTCAACTTCT
>JASEIZ010000359.1 GCA_030017395.1 Desulfobacterales bacterium
CGAAAAAGAGAACAGCGACCTTAAAGCGTTGACCGCCGCACAGGCGGCTTAGAAACATCTCGAAAAAGAGAACAGCGACCTTAAAGCGTTGACCGCCGCACAGGCGGCTTAGAAATGATTTTCTGCAAAAAGGCATACGGGAGAAGTGTTGACCGCCGCACAGGCGGCTTAGAAATGGAACATCGCCGCAACTCTGCCCCGATGTTCGTTGACCGCCGCACAGGCGGCTTAGAAAGACATGATCGATCCAGAGCAGCCCAAGAAAACGTTGACCGCCGCACAGGCGGCTTAGAAATTCAGATCTCTTAAATATGAATTTAAATGATTGTTGACCGCCGCACAGGCGGCTTAGAAATCAAGGTACGTCGCCAAAGGAATATATAACTCGTTGACCGCCGCACAGGCGGCTTAGAAATCGCACAATTTTAGCATAACCAAGCATGTAGCTGTTGACCGCCGCACAGGCGGCTTAGAAATAAATATTTTAGAAATAATGAAAGAAAACTTTGTTGACCGCCGCACAGGCGGCTTAGAAACGCAAATAAAAAAGGAGAAAAAAGCGAGCATATGTTGACCGCCGCACAGGCGGCTTAGAAAGGTAAAAAAACAAATAATTAAGCCCGATTATAGTTGACCGCCGCACAGGCGGCTTAGAAATCATTAGTGCCTG
>JASEIZ010000035.1 GCA_030017395.1 Desulfobacterales bacterium
CGGTTGCCGCAGGTGCTGATGGAATATTCGTAGAGGTTCATAAAGATCCGGACAGGGCGCTTTGTGACGGGCCAAATTCGTTAAAACTTGATGATCTTTACGAGCTTCTTTCACAACTCGTGGCGATTAGAGGTGTATTGGTTTAATTTTTTGGTAACTATTCAGCCACAGATTTACACAGATGAACGCAGATAGGTTTAAAACAGGATAATGGTTGTTGATAAATTAAAAAGGATAAAACTTCTTCTCCTTGATGTGGATGGAGTTCTTACCGACGGCAGCATAATCTATAATGACAATGCCGGGGAGACCAAGGTTTTTAATGTAAAAGACGGTCTTGGGATAAGGCTTCTTATCGAAGAAGGAATAGCTGTATGTGTCGTAACAGGAAGAACCTCAAAGGCTCTTTTGCACAGGTGTAAAAATCTTGGCATTTCATATGTGTTCGATGGAGTCGTTGATAAGGTTTCTGTTATGGATTCTATTATTACGCGGACAGGTGTGCTGCCAGAAGAGATCGCATTTATTGGCGATGATTTGCCGGATCTTCCCTTGATGAAACTGGTCGGTTTTTCCGTTGCCGTGGCTGATGCACACGAAAAGCTGCTGGAAAAAGCCGATATGGTTACATCGGCAAAGGGCGGCTTTGGCGCTGTAAGAGAGGTTTGCGAAGCCATATTAAAAGCCAAAGGGCTTTTAGAAGATATTATCAGGCGGTTTTAATGGCATGAACCTTTTTACTTTTTATGAAGAAAAAAAACACTAAAAATAAAAGACTGAAATTTTTTTTAGTTGCAATTATGCTTGTTTCCCTGGGCGCTATTTCTGCGATCTTTATAGGTTATCGATTAATTTTGAATAAAGAGAGCAAGTTTATTTCATCTCTTAATACCAAGGCAAACTTATCAATAAGCAAGGTTTACCAGACAGCGACGCGTGATGGAATAAAGGAGTGGAGTCTGGAGGCTAAATCAGCATATTATATTGATGCAACCAAACAGGCAAATCTCAAGGATGTTATTGTAACATTTTTTCTTAAAGATGGAGGAAAGGTTTATCTTACGGCTGATCAGGGCATTTTGAAAACAGATTCAAATGATATAGAGGTTACAGGTAATGTTATTGTGAAAAATGAAAGTTACAGGCTGAGAACTAAAAAGCTTAATTACGAACACACCAAACGGATTATTTTTTCAAAAGTTCCTGTGGAAATTGTCGGCGATTCACTAAATCTTACAGCCGACTCGATGAGTTTTGATTTAAATGCCAACAGGATATTGTTTGAAGGAAGGATTGAGGGCAATTTTAGTGAGAGCATTGCTTTGTAGTATAGGTTGTCGAGCATCCTATGTCTTGATTGTAGTTTTGTTGTTTGTATGTGTTTTTAAGGTGTCTTTTGTATGTGCCGACGATCCGGCAAAAAAACCGGAAAAAGCCGGCAATAAAATTCATATTACCTCCGACAGGCTGGTTACCGATAACGAAGCCATGTTCGCTGAATTTATCGGGAATGTTGTAGCAATTAGGGAGACCGATGTTATTACATCCGACAGGCTGAAGATTTTTTATAAAAAGGGTGTTGATAAAAAGGAGAAATCAACAGCCGGAGAAGAGATGATAAAAAAGATTGTCGCAAACGGAAATGTGATAATAAAATTCGATGACAAGGTTGCAACGGCACAACAGGCGGTTTATACGGCGGAAACAGGGGTTACTGTTTTAACCGGCCCGGATTCGAAGGTTACCAGCGGAAACAATTTTATTTCGGGCGAAAAAATAACCATGTACAGATCTGATGACCATATGATAGTTGAGGGCGGCAAAGAAAAACGGGTTGAAGCTGTATTTTATTCAAAAGACAACAATATTAAATAGTAAGCCAAGCGCCTAATAAACAAAACCATGGCAAAATTGTCTCTTCAAAAATTGATTAAACTATATAATGGAAAGCGGGTAGTAAGCGGCGTAAGTCTGGATGTTGAAAGCGGCGGTGTCGTCGGCCTTCTTGGTCCTAACGGCGCCGGCAAAACCACTACTTTTTATATGGCTATTGGAATTATAAAGCCTGATGAAGGGAAGGTTTTTATCGACGATGAGGATATCACCGATTACCCCATGTATATGAGAGCCCGCAAGGGTGTTGGATATCTTCCTCAGGAGCCTTCAATATTCAGAAAGCTTTCTGTAAAACAAAATATTTTAGCGATTCTTGAAGCGCTGTCCATCTCAAAGCCACAGCAAAATTATCGCACAAATATGCTTCTTGACGAACTGGGCATTAAACACCTTGCGGATCAAAAGGCTAATATGCTTTCAGGAGGAGAGCGACGGCGGCTCGAAATTACACGCGCATTAGCTGCCGACCCGTCATTTATTTTGCTGGATGAACCTTTTGCAGGCATTGATCCTCTGGCTGTTATCGATATAAAAAACATAATTGAACACCTTAAAAAACGAGGAATTGGAATTTTGATATCCGATCATAATGTCAGGGAAACGCTTGAGGTTTGCGGCAAGGCATATATATTAAATGAAGGGCAAGTTATTGAATCCGGCAGTCCGGGGAAAATAGCTTCCAGTGAAATAGCCCGGCGCATATATTTGGGGGATGGGTTTAGATTGTAAAACTATGCTTGAATTACGACAACAGCTAAAATTGTCCCAGCAGCTTATCATGACACCGCAGCTCCAGATAGCTATTAAGCTCCTGCAGCTATCTCGACTGGAGCTTATGGATACTATCCAAAAGGAACTGGAGGAAAATCCAGCGCTGGAAGAGGTGATGGATGTCGCTTTAGAAGAGCATTCTTCTGAGCGATCTGAAGCTGTAGCGGCTGAAAAACCGATTAAAGAAGTTGCAATAGAAGAAAAAATTAATGATAGTATTGACTGGAGCAATTATCTTGATGAATACAATTCGGCCGGCAGAATCCATTTCGAAGCCGAAAAGAAGGATGTACCAAGTTTTGAATCTTTTGTAGCACGCAAAGAATCCTTGAATGAACACCTTCTATGGCAGCTGCTTATGATAGTTCAGGCAAAGGAGCAGCAAAAGATTGGGGATTTAATTATCGGAAATCTGGATAAAGACGGGTATCTAAAGGTTTCTGTCGAAGAGCTTGTCGCTTTAAGCAACTCAACAACCGAAAAAGTAAATAATATTTTGTTATTAATACAAACTTTTGATCCGATCGGAGTATGCGCCAGAGATCTCAGCGAATGTCTCCTCATTCAGGCAAGGCATTTTGGGCTTGATAATACGGTAGTAACCGATATTATAAGCAACCATCTCAAACATCTTGAAAATAAAAATTATAAAGCCATAGCAAAAGCATTAAAAGTAAGCATCGAAGAGATTCTTTCCGCTGTAAATATTATTAAAGCCCTGGAGCCAAAACCTGGACGGCAATTTTCCGATGAAGAGGCTCAATACATTATTCCGGACATTTTTGTTTATAAATCGGAAAATGAGTTTGTGATAATAATAAATGATGAAGGAATGCCAAAGCTCCGGGTCAGTTCTTTTTATAAAAATGCAATAAAACGCGGAGAAAAGATCTCCGGCATTGCAAAGAACTATGTACAGGAAAAAATGCGTTCAGCAACATGGTTGATCAAAAGTATTTATCAGCGCCAGAAAACTATCTACAGGGTTATGGAAAGCATATTGAAATTTCAGCAAGACTTTTTCGAAAAAGGAGTAGCATACTTAAAGCCGATGGTGCTGAAGGATGTGGCTCAGGATATAGGCATGCACGAATCAACGATCAGCAGGGTTACAACAAACAAGTATGCTCATACTCCACAGGGTATTTTTGAATTGAAATATTTTTTTAATAGTTCTATTAATCGAATAGATGGTGGTTCAATGGCCTCTGTTAGTGTTCAGGAAAAGATAAAGCAGATTATTGCCGGAGAAAATCCAAAAAAACCTTACAGCGATGATAAAATCTCGCAACTTTTAAAGCAGCTGAATATTGATATTGCCAGGAGAACGGTAGCCAAGTATCGAGAAAAGCTAAAAGTGCTGCCATCAAGCAAACGCAAACAATTTTAGGGAGGCTTTTATATGCAGACATCTGTAACTTTTAAAAATCTGGATTCCTCTGAAAATTTAAAATCATATGCTCAAGAAAAGCTTAACCGGTTTGATAAATATTTATACAACCCGGCAGAAGCAAAGGTTGTCCTTTCGGTTGAAAAGTTTCGTCATATAGCGGAAATCAATATTATTGGCGACAGGCTAAATATAAACGGCAAGGAAGAAACAGACAATATGTATTCGGCTATTGATATGGTTTTAGATAAGCTTGAAAAACAGATAAAGAAAAACAAGCAAAAAAACAGAGGATACAGAGGCAGTTCAAAAGTTAGGACAAGAAGCGCCTTTGTTGAAGACATTGTTCATGGCGATGTAAATGTTGAAAGAGACATAAAGATTAAAAACATCGAATATAAACCGATGGATATAGAAGAAGCTATAATGCAGATGGATCTTATAAACAGTAATTTTCTTGTATTTACAAACGCCAGAACTAATCAGGTTAATGTTCTTTACAGCCGTAAGGATGGTCATTACGGCTTGATCCAGCCCAACAATCACTGACCACCAACATAGGTGAATATGAAATGAAGATTCTTGAAGTTTTAGATAAAGAAGCAATTGTTGTTGAGCTTAAATCAGATGACAAGAAAGGGGTGCTTGAAGAACTTGTCAGGTCTGCTGCCGGTATTGCCGGCGTGAAGCATGAGGAAATTATGCGGGTATTACTGGAGAGGGAACGATTAGGCAGCACCGGCATAGGCGGAGGAGTCGGAATTCCGCACGGCAAACTAAAGGGCCTGAAATCACTCGTGCTTGGTTTTGGTCTTAGCCGAAAAGGGGTCGACTTTGAATCTATGGACGACAAGCCTACCCATATCTTTTTTCTTCTGGTTACACCGGAAAGTTCTACGGGTCTTCATTTGAAAATGCTTGCCAGGATTTCCAGAATTCTTAAAAACGATTTTTTTAAGGAAAAACTGATGGGGGCCGCCAGCAGTGAGGAAATCCTTTCCATAATAAAGGAGGAAGATGATAGGTTTTGACGATCACAACTATAATTAAGGTTCCAGGGTTCAGGGTTCAGGGTTAATCGCTTCGCGAATTTTTCCGATGTCACTGATTTCACATGGTAAGCACCATGAATCTATCAACCTTTGAACCTTGAACCTTTGAACCGTAACTACTAAATGGAATCGAAGTTTATTGTCTAACAAATCACTTCTTGATGAATTCGTAAAAAGTCGAAAAACACCATTTTTCGTCATTCCGGCGAAAGCCGGAATCCAGTCTTTTCAAGTAGTTGCGAATCATCTGGACTCCGGTTTTCACCGGAGTGACGACTTTTTACAAAGTCATCACTTCTTAATTAGCAAAGATTTACGAGGTTTGAAGGAGTTTTATGATAGGTATAGTTATTGTTACGCACAGACAGCTTGGGGATTCATTAATTGATGCCGCTGAATTCATTCTTGGCAACAAGCCGGAAGCTATGGAGTCGGTTTCCATAGATTTAAATGAAAAGGCAGATATGCTTCGCTTGAAAATTGCCGAAGCAATAAACAAGGTAAAAACCAAAGAAGGCGTGCTTGTTTTAACCGACATGTTTGGTGGAACCCCTTCCAATCTGAGCTATTCATTTCTTGAAGAAGGAAAGGTAGAGGTTTTGTCCGGGGTTAACCTCCCGATTTTATTAAAAGCGGTTAACACTCGAAAAGACACCGAGCTTAGTAACCTCGGACAAAACCTGGAAGCTTTTGGGAAGAAAAGCATTTCCCTTGCAAGTGGTGTTTTGAAAGGAAACAAACGCAGCAAGGATTAGCAAGAGGTCGGATATCAGAAGTCAGAGGTCAATTAAACAAGGATTGTCGATTGAAAAGATAGAGCACTTCGGTTCCTCAGCATAAACTCAGCGATTCCAACAATCAACAATCAACAATCAACAATCAACAATCAACAATCCAAGGGGGCATTATGAGCATAAAAATAGGCATCAACGGTTTTGGAAGAATAGGACGTCTTGTTTTCAGAGCCGCTATTAATCATCCTGAAGTTGAGGTTGTGGCGATTAATGATCTTACAGATTCAGCCACAATGGCCCATCTTCTTGCCTATGATTCCGTGCACGGTAAACTTGGCGTTGAAGTTGCAGCAAGGGACGACTCAATTGAGGTGGCAGGAAAATCTGTAGGAATTACATCCATAAAGGACCCTGCCAACCTTGTCTGGAGAGACTTCGGGGTTGATATTGTCGCTGAATGTACCGGGCTTTTCAGAGATTCCGAAAGCGCGTTAAAGCATCTTGTCGCAGGAGCCCGAAAGGTTATTATATCCGCCCCCGCCAAGGATCCCGATATTACAATTGTTATGGGTGTTAATTCAAATCAGTATAATCCAGCGCAACATCATATTATATCAAATGCCTCCTGTACCACAAACTGTCTTGCGCCTGTTGCCAAAGTGCTTCTGGAAAATTTTGGCATTAGATGCGGGCTGATGACCACCATACATTCTTATACAGGAGATCAGCGTCTCCTTGATTTTCCGCACAAGGACCTGCGCAGAGCACGATCCGCTGCCCTGTCAATGATTCCGACTACAACGGGCGCTGCAAAAGCGGTTGCTCTTGTGCTTCCGGAATTGTCAGGAAAGCTCAATGGTCTCGCGATCCGCGTTCCAACACCGAACGTATCGCTCGTTGATTTGGTGGCGACAGTGGAAAAATCAGGAGTTACTGTTTCTGATGTTAATGAAGCTCTTAAAACAGCCGCAGAAGGAGCTCTCTCCGGCATATTAGGGTATAGCGAACTTCCCCTGGTATCAATCGATTACAATGGGTCGCCGCTATCTTCCATTGTTGATGCGCAGACTACATATGTTGTCGATAACATGGTAAAAGTGCTTTCCTGGTACGACAACGAAACAGGCTACTCAAACAGAATGGTCGATCTTGCGGCCATGATAGGGGGACAGCTGTGATGTTAGGGGCGAATATGAACAGTCGAAAACCGCTGATTGCGGGCAACTGGAAAATGTTTAAGACCTGCGAAGAGGCTGTGGAAACAGCACGGCAGCTTGTTAAGCTTGTAGCCGATGATACAGTTGATGTTATGATTGCTCCTGCGTTTACGTCTCTCATGCCTGTTTCAGATGTCGTGAAAGGAAGTTGTGTCGCGCTTGGCGCCCAGAATCTTTTCTGGGAACCCGAAGGGGCGTATACAGGTGAAATATCATCCGGCATGCTCGTATCAGCCGGATGCAGTTATGTTATAATAGGTCATTCTGAGCGGCGTCAATATTTTGGAGAAACCGATTTAACCGTTAATAAAAAAATAAAGGCTGCGATTAAAGATAATTTGATGCCTGTTGTATGTGTGGGAGAATCTGAAAAAGAGCGCGAGTCAAACCATACATTTTCCGTTCTTGACAAACAGGTTGAAAAGGGGTTAGAAAGCTTAACTTTAAATGATCTTGAGACACTAATTATAGCTTATGAGCCTATATGGGCTATCGGAACAGGGAAAACAGCGACAAGCAAACAGGCTCAGGAGGTTCATAAGTATTTGCGCTTATTGATCAAAAAAAAATTCGGCAATAATCTTGCTGATTCCATAAGGATATTGTATGGAGGCAGTGTCAAACCGGACAATATAAAAGAGCTTATGCTAATGCCCGATGTTGACGGAGCGCTTGTGGGAGGCGCAAGCCTGAAAGCGGAAACATTTAGCAAAATAATTAATTTTCAAATTTAAAACTATGATTACAACAATATTAATAATATTACATGTTATAGTATGTATAGCCCTCATTATGATCATTTTACTGCAGACCGGAAAGGGGGCGGATATGGGCGCTGCTTTTGGAGGGGGCTCCAGCCAGACCCTTTTCGGCAGCACAGGCGCATCAACCTTTCTAACCAAGGCGACAACTGTTGCGGTAATTGTTTTTATGGTAACATCGCTGGGGCTTGCATATATATCTTCTCATAGAATCGGCGATTCTGTGGTAATAGAACAAAAGGCCCCGGCGGAAAAACAGTCGGCGCCGGCCGCGCCTGAAAAAACCGTTCCTCCCAAAGCCGAGGACTCATTGCCGGCAAAACCTGCTCAATAAGTTCTTGCTTTTTTCAGGTTCTTCAAAATGCCGAAGTGGTGGAATTTGGTAGACACGCTGTCTTGAGGGGGCAGTGGGGCAACCCGTGCCGGTTCAAGTCCGGCCTTCGGCACCACGTTTTTTTTAAGATTTCTCCTTTTTTTATAAAACCGTCTTTTTTGGAGACTCTTTACAATGGAAAAAGATTTCATGGATATTGAAAATTTCCTAAAGAATCCGGAAGTGCAAAGTGTTACCGGCAATATAAACCAGGAGTTAATTGAAAGAAGGAAACATGTTCCTTCCGTATGTAAAGCCTTGTCACATAAATATACCGTGCTGGAGGATAATCCTTATTTTAAATTTTCAATCAATAAGGAGGCAGGCAAACAGTTACCATATATTATAAACAACAAGGTGCAAAACATTATCGGTGTTGATTCCCTGGATGAATCTTTAAGACAGAAATATTGTAAACAACGCAATATCGGAATCGTATTTTCAGGCGGGCCCGCTCCGGGCGGACACAATGTTATTGCAGGGCTTTTTGATGCCGCAAAAAAGGCCAATCCGGAAAATAAAATATACGGCTTTCTGCTTGGACCGGATGGAATACTTGAAAATGAAGCTATTGAGCTGACGAAAAGCATTGTTGATTCTCACAGAAATTTGGGTGGTTTTACAATGATTAAGACCGGCCGGACAAAAATCGACACAAAAAAAAAGATGGCTCTTACAAGGGCGACATGTAAAAATCTTAATCTCGATGCCATTGTAATAGTTGGAGGTGATGATTCAAACACAAATGCGGCATTTCTGGCTCAGGAGATGTTTGACGACAGACTCCAGGTTATCGGAGTTCCCAAAACAATTGACGGCGACATTCAGGTCAAAGATATAGACGGCAATATTTTATGTGCAATATCGTTTGGTTTTCATACTGCTGCAAGAGCTTTTGCCAACGAGATAAGCAACCTGTGCACGGATTGCAGCTCCGATGTCAAATACTGGCATATTTGCAAGGTAATGGGCAGAGTTGCAAGTCACCTGGCTCTTGAAGTTGCTCTGCAGACTCATGCCAACATAACACTTATTGGTGAGGAGTTTGCCGATTACATAGACGAAAAAAGGATCGAAAAAGCAAAAAAAGCAAAAGTCGTGGATTACAGCGCTTACGGAATGACCCTGCGGCATCTTTCCAGGTTGATTTGCGATGGTATTGTAAGAAGAGCTGCTGTTGGAAAAAATTACGGCGTAATTGTAATACCCGAGGGGATTTTAGAGTTTATTGATGAAATACAAGTGTTTATAATCAAATTAAATACAATTATCGCTGAATATAACAAAAAGCACGATATTGATTTTCATTCTGATTTCCCTATGCTCAGGGATAAACTTGAATACCTGCGGAGACTGGCCAGGCGTTCACGCGAGGACAGCTCTTTTACTATATGGAATACACGGGATGATGATCTTTTCGACGATATCCCTGAATTTTTCCAGAAAGGGCTTCTTACGGAAAGAGACAGCCACGGCAATTTCCAGTTTTCTCTGGTTGAGACAGACAAGGTCATAATGGAGCTGGTAACCGACTATCTGAATATTCTTGAAGAAAACGGGGTTTATAAGATAGGAATTGAAAGAGCACATTATATAGACGCACTAAACAAGGAGGGATTTGACCCCGATTTCTTCGGTCCCGTCCTGTTTAGAAACTATAATGACAACAACAGGTTTTTGCTGGTTAAAGAATCTATAATATCTGTCAAAACCCTTAAAAAGGCGCTGATAAATGAAGGAGCTATAAGAGAAAATGAAAATATTCCGGCTTGTGTTGAAAAAATATTCAAAAAATCGGCTCCAAAGTTCAAGACACAAGTGCATTTTTACGGTTATGACGGCAGGGGGAATGATCCGACCAGATTTGACTGTATTTATACATACAACCTGGGGATGACCGTTTTCAGCTTAATCGCAAACGGTTCAACCGGTCAGATGGCGGCAATAAAGAATCTGGAAATGGATTTTTCCAGATGGGAGCCCATCGGGATTCCGATTGCGCCCCTGATGCGCCTTGAAGAAAGAAAAGGGAAACTGACCCTGGTGCTTGAAAAAAGCGTGGTTGATGTAAGTTCCACGGCCTTTAAGGTTGTAAAGGCATTTGAAGAAAAATGGCTGGCAGCAGAACCAGGCGAAGATCACTATAGAAGGCCGGGGCCAATACGTTTTACAGGGAAAAGCGAAGAAGACAGACCTATAACACTTGTATTAAATGCGCTCCGCAATAGAGGATTAGAGGGATAAGGATTAGGGATTAAGGGGGGAGGTGCATTGGAAGAAACACGCTGTTTTCTTTTGCCATTTTGAACTGAACAGCGAGCGCATTCCCCGCTGCTTGCGGCGGGGTTAGCGAGCGGATCAAAAAATTGACAGAATTCCTTACAGTCGAAGATTTCCCGCTGCTTGCGGCGGGGAGCTTCAATATCGAATATCGAACAAGGAATTTCGAACCGCAGAAGTTTTTGAAAGAAACGAAACAATATTCTGCGGTTCGATATTCTGCGGTTATGCGATTCAAAACCATTCAGAAAACTACGACCCGATTTCTTCCCTCTTTTTTTGCCCGGTACAATGCCTTATCCGCGCATTCGATCATGGCCTTGGCATTGGCAATTTCCAGATGCGGAAAGCTGACAACCCCGAGGCTGATGGTCACCGTCAGAACCTGATTGTCTGCCTGAAACTTATGCTGTTCCACAGCCTTCCGCAGCCGTTCCGCAACCATAAAGGCTTCTTGCGATGCCGTATGATACATAAGCAGAGCGAATTCTTCTCCTCCATATCTGGCCGACAGATCGCTGGCCCGTGTTAATTTGTCAATCAAACCACCAAGTGTTTCAAGGACAATATCCCCTGTCTGGTGACCGTAAGTATCATTGAATTTCTTAAAGTGATCTATATCTAACATAACGCATGAAAGTGATTCATGGTAACGAAGAGCTCTTTGAAAATCCTTGGAGATCGTCTCTTGAAAATACCGGTGGTTGTGCAGGCCTGTCAAACCATCGCGATTGGCCATTTCTTTGAGCTGCCGATTCTTTTCTTTTAGGTTTTCATGAAGTTCCCTGATTTGCAGATGGATATTAACCCTGGCTACCAGCTCCCCTTCGTCAAAGGGCTTGGTAACGTAATCCGAAGCTCCCATCTCCAGCCCGCGCACCTTGTCCGATGGTTCAGACTTGGAGGTAAGCATAATAACGGGTATATCCGACGTTATAGTCGCTTTCTTGATTTGTTGGCAAACCTGGTATCCATCTATACCCGGCAGAATCAGATCCAGAAGAATCAAATCAGGATGTTCTATTGCAGCCTTCTGCAATCCGGTTTTTCCATCCTCAGCTACAAGGACCTGATGACTCTGCTTGCTCAGGATAGACTTTGCTACATGCAATATAAGTTTGCTGTCATCGATTATCAGAATTTTCGCCATAGCTTCGCTTTGCTCCGCAATTGGTCGACCAATTTCCTACTCGACTACTTAACATTGTTGAGAAGAATAGCCGGGATATCTTCCGGATGGGCAATTGCATCCACAATGCCCCGCTTGATGGCTGCTTGCGGCATCCCGAAAACAACACAGCTCGCCTCATCCTGGGCAACAGTATAAGCTCCCGCCTCTTTCATCGCAGCCAGTCCCTCAGCCCCGTCTTTTCCCATTCCGGTCAATATTATGCCAACTGCATTTGGACCGGCGCTTTCCGCAACCGAGTGGAACAGCACATCTATCGAGCAGTTTATGGTTGTCGAGGGATGTTGTGTGGACGAGATTTTGTCGAGCCGAACCATATAATCATTTCCATCCCGGACCACTTGCATATGACTTCCCCCGGGCACAATTAAGACCCTGCCCTGATTTACGATGTCCATGTCACGTGCTTCCCGCACCTCAAAAGGGACGAGGCTGTTTAGCCTCTGGGCAAAGGACCGTGTGTATTGGGCAGCCATGTGTTGCGCAATAACGATACCCGGAGTCTGAAAAGAGATACCGCAAAGGAGCTTCTGAATGGCCTGAGGTCCACCAATGGACGCTCCGATGGCAATGAGTTTGTGCGCAATTGAATGCGGTGTTTTTACGATGTTTATCGGCGTCTTACGCAACAAAAAAAATGGTTTGACCTGAGCCTGGCTTGCGGCCCGGATCTTGTTGACTATTTCGTCGCGCAATGACGTAAAACCTTTTTCTACGTCCTGAGATGGTTTGGTTACAAAATCAACAGCTCCCGACTCAAGGGCCTCGATGGTTCGCATGCTGTTCTTGCGGGTATAAGAACTGATCATGATCACCGGAATAGGGGAGTAGCTCATAAGGCGCTTTAAAAAGGTAATGCCGTTCATACGAGGCATTTCAATATCGAGAGTAATGACATCAGGCTTATCCTTAACGATTAAATCCTTGGCCTCAAACGGATCGGATGCAACCCCCATTATGTCTATATCAGGTTCTCCGGAAAGAATACGTTTAAGAACCAACTGCACTACAGGAGAATCATCTACAATAAGTACGCGTATCGGTTTCATATGCTAAAATAAAACAACGGACCCTGATGGCACGGTCTGTCTTTTGTGTAAAACCATGCCCTTATAAGTCCTCTCCTTATCAAAAATTTTCTGATTTTTTTCCGTATCGGACCTTTTCAATAAAACTTTTGCCGTGTCTGTAAAAAAAAGGATTTTCCTGCCGCTATATCCACCTAAATCTTCGCTCTGTACAGGTATCTTCTCCAGTTCGAGGAACTTTTTTGCAAAACGGATATTCGATCCTGTTACATCACCGTCGCTTTTTCGGAACCTTAAAACGTTTCCCCCGCCAAATATCTTGGCTATAAGATTTTCTCTTCTTGTTCCGTATTTAATAAACTCTCCGATGAGAAGTTCCATCGCACACATGCCGTATCGTCCCACTTCTGACATAAGGATTTCATCCGGACGAAGCATAACAGGCAGCATGTAGTGACTCATTCCTCCGATCTTTTTTTCAATATCGTAGATACATACGGCAATGCACGACCCTAAAGCCGTATAAAGGATTTCTCCGTTCTTCGAAACAAAATATTCTCCCGAACCAAGCATAATAACATTTTTTTTATAATTTTGACTGTAAAATCGCTTCACAATCTTATCCCTTTATAACTATTCAGCCACCGATCTACGCTGATCATCACTGATATTTTTTCTTTTATTGTAATAGTTCGGCCACAAAGCTTGCTATATTGAAGTAAGCCTTGAATAAAAATTAAAAAGGCTATACTCA
>JASEIZ010000360.1 GCA_030017395.1 Desulfobacterales bacterium
CAGGCTTATCAAGTCCGGCATGACGATTTCAAGACTTTTTACGAGACCATCAAACTTGACAAATTCATAAAAAGTCTCTTTAACCTGCCATTTCGAGTGAAACGAGAAATCTTTGTTCTGCAACCTACTGAAAAGATAAGATTTCTCTCAGAGGTCGAAATGATATATCTGATGAATCCGACTTTTTACGAGGTCATCAGGCTTTATAATATAAATTATACACAGGAAAAATTATGTACAAAATTTTGGTTATTGATGATGAAGCAGCTGTTGTAGATATTGTCCAGCAGTCATTGGGCATGTATGGTCATAATGTTGAAACAGCGACAAATGGCAGAGAAGGAATTGCAAAACTTGACAGCAGCTATTTTGATTTGGTTATAACAGATATATGCATGCCGGGGATAAATGGTAACGGTGTTGTTCAGTACATACGAGAATCTGACAAAAAACACATACCAGTCATCGCTATTTCAGGGACCCCACTGGCTGTTAAAAATAATAGCTTTGATGCTATTCTTGAAAAACCCTTTCCAATAAAAACCCTGATTGATTCTGTTAAAAAACTTCTTCCCTCACACCAAGATATGGCTGCAGCTTAAACTGAACCGCAATAGCGAGCGCATTCCCCGTAGCTTGCTGCGGGGTTAGCGAGCGA
>JASEIZ010000361.1 GCA_030017395.1 Desulfobacterales bacterium
AAGCAATATCATATTGATAATACACAAGATTGCTTCGTCGTTTCACTCCTCGCAATGACCAAAATTGAAATAGGCGTTTTGCAAGGCTCTTGTTTTCTGATCAGGAAAGGGGGTGGTAAGCGGAAAAAAGAGCGTTCTTAATGCAATCGATTATTATAGACCAGACCTTTGCAAAACTGCGATTTTAGTCATTACGAGGAATCCGCCTCAAGTGGATGCTGTGGCAATCTCATAAATTATCAATATGTTGTAAGATTGTTTTATTTTGTTTTGCTCGCAATGACAATATGACCATCCTGCAAAGTTTTCTATCAGTAATCGGTTAACTAAGTTTATTTAAGGAGGTCATAAATGACTGAAGAAAAGCAGGAAAAAAGGATGGGATGGGAAAAAGCTCGCGAGTTAGAGGTCGAAAAAGGAAGTATGGCCGAGAGAGCAGCCCTTTCCGGTGAAAATATTAAAACTTTGCTGATGTATTCGGTAGCCTTTATAGGTCTTTTTGCTATCGCGTGGTGGCTGGCTAACTGTCCGTTTGAATTCACACAGCGCCTTCCCTCGGATTATGTAATGAAAAAAGGCTGGATGGGCACAAACAACTGGTCTATTGTATGGTATGTTGTTTTTATGTGCGCATTTTTTGAGTTTA
>JASEIZ010000362.1 GCA_030017395.1 Desulfobacterales bacterium
GGATGCCGGATCAAGTCCGGCATGACGATTTCGAGACTTTTTACGAGTCCATCAATTTTGTTTTCGTCAAATAAATGCTGCTGCAAAACGCACAAAAATATGTGCATCTGCTAAGATTTATTTACTTGTGTGAAGATTTATGAAAAATCTATTAATTTTTAGTTTAATGTGCTATCTGTTTGATTTTTTACGCTAAAAGCTAATTGCTAAAAGCTAATTGCTAAAATCCTCAAATTGAGAATGGCCTCCAACTAACTGTAATTTCAGGTGTTCTGAGTTTTTGTTCATGCACCGATTATTTTGACTGCACAATACATCGTATCTTTCTTGGCATGTATTTTGAGAGATTAAAAGGGGTTATTAAGTTTATATGCCTAATCATTAATTATAACAAATCGAAGGGGGTAATTATAATGAAGCTAAACTTAAGTTCCTTTTTGCAATTAAGGTTTAACATTTTTATGTGCAAGAAGCTTGGGTGGAAAATCACCTTTTTTTATATAACCATGTTGGGAAGATTATATTTTCTTTTTAAAAGAAAGGAAAGGCAGAAAATAAAAAATTCCGTTAATGAGGTGTTCGCCGGCGGGAAAAGTAAATCTGAGATAAAGTCGATTACCAGGG
>JASEIZ010000363.1 GCA_030017395.1 Desulfobacterales bacterium
TCTTTGTGTTTAAAACTATCTGCGTTCATCCGTGTGAATCTGTGGCTGAATAGTTGCTTTTTTAAAAGGTCTCACTTAGCCTGTGTGTGATCCTTGAAATCCGGTCGGATGAAGCTGCTGCTGAAACGAATCAATCACTCGAATTAAATTTTCTTTTGGTTCATTGCGGGAAATTTTGTCTTTCAAGGTATCTAACATTTCATCAACAATCCGTTCTACTCGTGCCTCATAATAGGCATTGACAAACTGCGGGTCTTGCATTTGAGCTTGAAAAAGTTTCTCGTAGTTGGTCATACATTATTCTCCTTTCCTTTGTGATAAAGAGATCGGAGTTCTTTAGCTCGTTCAATCTCCTTTCGTGGTGTTTTCTCCGTTTTTTTGATAAAACCATGTGTAAGGATAATTTTTGCCCCTTTCTGATAGAAATAAACGCTTCTGGCAATTCTCTTTGCGAATGCGGTACGTAATTCAAAAATTCCATCTTCCAAATGTTTTGAGAGGTTTTCCTTGATCGGCAAATTTTGATTTTTAAGTTCAATGAAGTAATTGACAAGCTCGTAAAAAGTCTCAAAATCGTCATGCCGGACTTGATAAGCCTGCCC
>JASEIZ010000364.1 GCA_030017395.1 Desulfobacterales bacterium
CCGGATCAAGTCCGGCATGACGATTTCGGGACTTTTTACGAGTTCATCAATATTATTCTAATTTTAAACTCTTAAAATTAATCCTGGTTTTTGTCAATAAAAAAAGACCGGTTTCATAAAGTTATGAACAATAAAATATTCATTTCTGATCCCAGGGCTCTATTTTAAGGATCGACCTGCAATATGTTCCATATGTTGTATATTGCGTGTTGATTATAATTGCCTTTTTACGGTATTAAAAAGAACCTCTGCATGCTTTTTTATATTCTGTCTTATCACAGGGATTTCCGGCGCTAATGGATTGTATGAATTAATAATAGATAGAGATAAATCATAAAAATCTTTCTCAGTGCAGGATGATAACAGGTAATCATGGAAATAAGCGCCAAAAGAATTAGAAAACAAACCGTTTAAATATTTCCGGTTTAAACCCTGGAAAAAACCTTCCAGAGTTCCTTGAACAGCAATGTCATCAGACCAAACAATATCACCGACCCCATTTAGCCTGTCAAGCCGCATTTTTATTGAAAGATTTAATAAAAATACCAGCAATGCCTCCAGAATCATTCCAGCAGTATCTTCGTCTCTTTCTTTTTTTG
>JASEIZ010000365.1 GCA_030017395.1 Desulfobacterales bacterium
ACCGTAAGGAAGTTAGCCATTTTTAGATTCGCTCGCCAAACCCGCGGCAAGCTACGGGGAATGCGCTCGCTATTGCGGTTCGGAAATATAATGTTGATACATTTTATCAATAAGTTCCCGCCACAATGGAGGCGTATAACCGGTAATTCTACGAAAAACAGAGGAATCCAGCGAGCGATCCTGGTGGAAATTATTATATGGCTCTATTTTAATTTGTTTTCCATACCTTTTTGCCACTAATTTCAACAAGTCATATTTTGAGATAGGATCAGATGACACATGATAAACACCATTCAGATCTTTGTTCGGAAGAATATATTCAGCGATGATATGTGCTAATTCAACAGTGGGGAACCCGGAATAGATGGCATGTGTAAATCCATTGACCTCCCCTTCCCGAGCAAGGAACCACTCGATCAAACCAAGTTTCCCTTTAAGTTCATGACCTATAATTGATGTTCTAAGCGTGAGACAGTGGGGAGGATATGCCACCTCTCCCAAAAATTTTGACCTTCCGTAGAGATCATCGGCATTAGACGGATCTGTTTCAGTGTAATTACCTTTTTTGCCGTCAAATACACAGTCAGTGCTGATATGAA
>JASEIZ010000366.1 GCA_030017395.1 Desulfobacterales bacterium
TTTAAGTCTTTAGCTAACACCATCCCCTGTTTTACTTTATTGATGTTAATTATGCACATTGTATCGCTAAAATATCCTTCTTGGCGTATCATAAAGTATAAACACTTCTATCTACGCTTTTATCGACATTTTTATCAATAAACTTAAGTGGTAATTTAGCATAATATCTTGATCGGCGTATTGATTGAACCGCAAAAGCGAGCGCATTCCCCGCAGCTTGCGGCGGGGAGCTTCAAAACAGATGCCGTTGAAGCAGGTGGCATCCATAACAATATAAATTTATAAGATATATTATAATTGATGAACTCGTAAAAAGTCGAAAAGTTCTCTTTTCCGTTTCAAGACTTTTTACGAGACCATCATAATAATTGATTATAAAATATAATACATCGGCATGCAATGGTAATTTATGAAAAACCGGAATAGCCGGCCGGTCTTGCGCATTAGAGCGAGTTGAGTATGGCATAGGATGACAATTTATTGGTCTGCAGAGCGGTCTGGCAGAAAAGTTGTGTTTAAGGATTATCTTTATGAATCGAATAATTGACAAATTATATAAAATTACATATTTATTACAATC
>JASEIZ010000367.1 GCA_030017395.1 Desulfobacterales bacterium
GTATTGATGCATTGCGGGTTTTGTGTTGACCGCCGCACAGGCGGCTTAGAAAAATTTATATAATTTCAAAAGGAAGGTGGAAATGTTGACCGCCGCACAGGCGGCTTAGAAAAAGAAGTGGGTTGAAATACTTCTGTTCCCATAGTTGACCGCCGCACAGGCGGCTTAGAAATTTAAACAAAGAGGAAACTCTTAGTGAGCAAGGTTGACCGCCGCACAGGCGGCTTAGAAATGTAAATGTGGTTGTCATGTTCCCAGCCATTTGTTGACCGCCGCACAGGCGGCTTAGAAAATGAAGCGTGCGCCTATTGGAGTTGAGGCAGAGTTGACCGCCGCACAGGCGGCTTAGAAATATGTTTTCCCGTGAGGGTTTTTTTGGTTATCGTTGACCGCCGCACAGGCGGCTTAGAAAAATAATATCAATAACTAATCGTGACACACAAAGTTGACCGCCGCACAGGCGGCTTAGAAAGTCATCATCAAGATTTGCTTCCTTGCTAACCAGTTGACCGCCGCACAGGCGGCTTAGAAATAAAAGAGTAAGGCAGACGTTTCGCTCACGTTGT
>JASEIZ010000368.1 GCA_030017395.1 Desulfobacterales bacterium
ATTCTGTAACCGTTCACAGTTCAAGGTTCAGGGGTTAATCACTTTGCGATTTTCTTCATCTTTTTGCTTTTAAGTTCAGTAAAATCTTGCTTCCTGCAACGCAGCGGCCAATTCAGTTTAACTTTGAACGGTTACTTGTATTTAAACCTGTCTGCGTTCATCTGTGTAAATCTGTGGCTGAATAGTTACACATTTTTAAGGAAAAATTATACGATGGAAAAAATAGAAAATATCTCAACAACTATGCCGGAAGATCTTAAAAAATGCATCGCCTTTCACGGTCACCAATGTCCTGGTCTTGTTTACGGTTATCTGGTTGCCAGACAGGCCATAAAAATTCTTAACCTTAAGAGGTCAAGAGATGAAGAAATTGTAGCTGTCTGCGAAAATGATTCATGTGCTGTTGATGCGCTCCAAGTGCTCCTCGGCGCAACAGCAGGCAAAGGCAACCTTATTATAAAGGATTACGGTAAAAACGCATATACAATCCTGAACCGTGCAAGCAAGACTGCTTATCGCTTTTCCCGAAAACAGCATTACACATACAAGGGCAAA
>JASEIZ010000369.1 GCA_030017395.1 Desulfobacterales bacterium
AACTGAACAACCCTCGTCTATAAGACGAGGGGTTCATGAGGGGTCGATTGGAAATCGACTGTCATCTGTAACGGGTTCGCCCTCTTGCTCCTCAATGTATTGGTGAATCATTTCATCCGTAATATTACCGGAGCTAACTGCCAAGTACCCGCGTGCCCACAGATGTTTGCCCCAAAACTTCTTTCTCAAATGGGGAAACTCTGATAGCAACCTACGTGAGCTTATACCTTTAAGCCATTGCATAATTTTGCTCACGTTTTGAGTCGGACGGTATGAGATAAACATATGGATATGATCACCGGACACTTTGCCGGTAATAATTTCGATCTCATGCTCCAGCGCAATTTGTCGCAGCAAATCCCTTGCACGGATTGCAACCTGGCCAGTCAATACCCTTTTTCGATATTTGGGAATCCAAATCAAGTGCACCTTGAGGTCTGTTTTTGTATGAGCTCCAAGTTTGTAAAGTCGCATGGCGACAACTATAACATTTTCTTCGCCTAAAGGCGAGGGGTTTCAACCATCCCCGAAAGGGACACTAA
>JASEIZ010000036.1:0-5065 GCA_030017395.1 Desulfobacterales bacterium
GCAGGCTTATCAAGTCCGGCATGACGATTTCGGGACTTTTTACGAGTTCATCAAAATTGTTTCGTAACCGGCTGATAATCGATCGGACAATTTTTCTTTTACCCTTTAAAGAACGACAATCATGCAGCCTGAATGTAATAATCCCTGAACCGACAACCATACTTATTTACTCTTTCAGCTCCGGTTTAATCTCTTCCATATAGTAACATTCAATTATATCGCCAACCTTAATGTCGTTGTATTTTTCAATACCGATCCCGCATTCATAGCCGTTCTGGACCTCCTTGGCATCGTCTTTAAAACGGTGCAGCGAAGAAATCTTGCCTTCATAACAGATGACGCTGTCTCTAAGGATACGCGCGGATCTTCCCCTCTCAACTTTTCCGTCTGTTACATAACAACCGCCGATTTTGCCGATTTTGGGGATATGAAAAACTTCGCGAATCTCGGCTCTGCCCAGTATCCGTTCTTCAAAGACAGAAGACATCATACCAAGGATAGCATCCTTTATGTCCTTAACAACATTATAGATAATCTTATAATAACGTATATTGACATTTTCCTCATTTGCATACGCCTGAACCTTTGGAGTCGAGCGTACATTAAAGCCGATAATTATCGCTTTCGATACCGCTGCCAGGGAAATATCCGATTCAGTTATGGCCCCGGTAGCTGCATGGGTGATATTTATTTTAACTTCATCATTGGAAAGTTTTGTTAAAGAATCCGCAAGCGCCTCGATAGAGCCTTGCACATCTGTTTTTATTATAAGATTCAACTCCTTAATTTCGCCTTCCTGCATAGTCTCATAAAGTTTTTCAAGGTTTAGGCTTAATCTGCCTGTTTTTGCCAGTTCTCTTGATCTCTGCTCCCGGATACGATGCAAACTGACCTGCTTTGCGTTTTTATCATCGGAAAGAGCAATAAAATCGTCCCCGGCATCAGGAACACCGGAAAGGCCGACTACCTCTACAGGCATTGACGGCCCTGCGGATCTAATCATATACCCCCTATCGTTCAATATAGCGCGAACTTTTCCGTGGTGTATTCCACAAACCACGGAATCACCAACGCTAAGAGTGCCTTCCTGCACAAGCACTGTAGCAACAGCTCCTCTGCCGGAATCAATTTTTGCTTCAATAACATGACCATTTGACAACTTGTCGGGATTGGCCTTTAGCTCCAATAATTCCGCCTGCAAGAGTATCGCCTCGAGCAGATCGTTTATGCCGAGATTCTCCTTGGCAGAAACATTAATAAAAAAAACATCTCCCCCCCAATCCTCAGGCACAAGTCCCAGATCGGCCAGTTCACGTTTAACGCGTTCAGGATCCGCGCCTGGTTTGTCGATCTTGTTAATAGCCACAATTATCGGCACGTTTGCGGCTTTTGAGTGGTTGATAGCCTCAATTGTCTGTGGCATAACACCGTCGTCAGCAGCAACAACAAGAATTACAATATCTGTAACTTTTGCTCCGCGTGCGCGCATTGCACTAAAAGCTTCATGCCCAGGAGTGTCTAAAAAGACGATTTGATCTTTGTCTGTAGAAACACAATATGCGCCTATGTGTTGCGTAATGCCACCGGCTTCAGTGTCGATTACATTGCTTTTACGTATCACATCGAGAAGAGATGTTTTACCATGATCCACGTGCCCCATAACGGTAACAACAGGGGGCCTGAAAATCAGCTTGTCAGGATCATCCTTTTCGGTTTTTAAAATAAGTTTTTCTACAGAAGGGGATTGTTCGGCTTCATAATTAAATTCTGCGGCAATAATAGCCGCTGTATCAAAGTCTATTGCATGGTTGACGGTTGCCATAACACCTAATGACATAAGTTTTTTTATTATCTCATTTGATTTAACTCCCATGCGTTTAGCCATATCTGACACAACAATAGCGTCATCAATTTTAATCCTCCGCTTAATGGCTTTAGGTATTGTTATCAGAGGCTTTTGCCCCTGAACCGTTATTTTACCTTTGCCGCCCTTGCGGCTTTTTCGACTAGGATATCCCCTGTCATAAAGGTCTTTGCCTTCTATAATCTCTTTTTTTCGGAAGGAAATTTTCTTTTTGAAAAACTTTCTATCTTTAATATCTTCTACCGGCTTCTTTTTTTCGGCCTTTTTTTTGTGTTTTTCAACAGGAACTTCGCTTATTTCAGCCGGAATTTCTTCGGTTTTTAACTCGGGCTCGAGTTTTGGTTCAATTTCAACTCTTTCCTCGGGAATTACCGGCATCTTTATAATCTTCGCAGGAATTTCTTTCTTTCGCGCTTTTTTAGGTTTCGGGGCTTTTGCGGGTTTTAATTCAACACCGGCCTTCTCTTCTTTTTGCAGATCAATAAATTCAACGGCTTGCTTAGGCTCTTCAATTATTTTGGTAAGATCTTTCTTTTTTTTAGTAACTGCTTTTTCAGGAACCCTTTTCTCAACCGGTCTTTCTTCGACCTTCTCTTCGATAGGAGTTACCTCTTTTAAAGGCTCTGCTTCAATATCCGCTTTTACCTCAACAGGTTTTTTACGTCTTCGAATAACGGTTGATTTAACACGCGTAACCTCGACATCCTGAGTCTTTGCGCCGAAAAGATCGGCTCTGACTCTGGTCATTGTTTCCTCATCTATAGAACTCATATGGCTCTTTACCGAAATGCCCATGTCCTCTAATTTATCAAGGAGTGTCTTGTTTTGTATGTTAAGAGTCCTGGCAAACTCATATACTCTGATTTTTGCCATCAATCCTCCTAAAGTTTAATTGTTTATTCTATTGTATTCCTTGGCGCGTTATTAATCCTTTTCCAACATATTTTCTTTTTTGCCCGCTTCTTCACCTGAATCTTTTTGGCCATCTGATAAGGATGAAGTATGTGCTTTGTTTTGGTTGACCGGCCCATGCGAATCGTCAGACAATTTTTCTTCGGATGTTGTCTTAGCTTCTTTTGTAATCGCCACATAATCTTTTGCGATTTCGATTAGTGTTTCGACCTTTTCTGCTGTGTCAATGTCCCTAATCTGGATCAAATCTTCCGGAGCAGCATTGCTTAATTCTTCAGCAGAAAAATAGCCTTTCTCATATAGCGCATCCGCCATATTCGTTGTCATTCCGTTCAATGCTACCAGAGAGTCGTAACCGCTTTGCATGGCCTCGCTATAACGCGCCTCACTTATGACATCGAGGTGCCATTTAGTCAATTTTGAAGCAAGCCTCACATTTTGACCATTTTTCCCAATAGCTATTGACAGAAACTCGTCCGGAACTATTACTTCCATTGAGCGGTTCTCTTCATCAATAATTACTCTGGATATTTCGGCAGGCGCCAAAGCATTGCACACAAATTTTGCAGGATCAAGCTGCCAGGATATAATGTCTATCTTCTCCCCTCTGAGCTCCTGAACAACATTCTGCACACGGCTTCCTTTCATTCCAACACATGCTCCGACCGGATCTATATCAGAATCATTTGATACTACCGCAAATTTTGCCCTGACCCCGGGTTCACGAGCCGTACCCATGACCTTGACAATCCCTTCATTAATTTCAGGAACTTCTGTTTTAAAAAGATTAACAAGAAAATTAGGGTGTGTTCTGGAAAGAACAATCTGAGGTCCGCGAGTGTCGTGCAACACATCAATTATATTCGCTCTAATTCGATCTCCACGTCGATATGTCTCTTTTGGAACCTGCTCTCTGGCTGGAAGAATACCTTCGGTATGACCAAGATTAACAATGATATTACCGCGGTCGATGCGCTGAACAATTCCATTTATTATTTCACCTTTCCTGTCGATGTAGCCGGAATAAATTGCATCATTTTCCGCATCCTTCATCTTCTGAATAATAACCTGTTTGGCTGACTGCGCAGCTATCCTGCCAAAGGTTGAGGTGTCCATTTTTGTTCCAAGACTGTCTCCAACAGCACATTCCGGATCCAGCTTATATGCTTCTTCCATGCTGATTTGAAGATCAGGTTCGATTACCTCCTCCACAACCTCTTTAAACTGAAACACCTCTATTTCGCCGGTTTCTTCGTTGTATTGCACTTCAATATCGACTTTGCTTCCAAACTTTTTTTTAGCAGCCGATCTTAATGCATCTTCAAGAGCCTTGATAAGAACTCCGCGCTCAATACCCTTGTCCCGGCTAATTTGATCAATGACACGCTTAATCTCCGTTATAAGCATCGATTTTCTCCATTATAATTAATAAGCCGCGCCCTGGCAATTTCCTTAAAAGGAATAGCAATTGTCTTGTCACTGCTTAAAATTTCAACAGCTTCTTCTGATATGCCCAGTAGAACGCCCTTGAACTTTTTTTTCCCCTCAACAGATTTTAAGGTTTTAATTTCAGCAATTTGTCCTTTAAACCTTTCAAAGTCAGCCCTTTTTCCAAGAGGCCGATTAGGCCCTGGAGATGAAACCTCCAAATTATATGGACCAATGTTTTGAAGCTCCCTGTAGTAAGCTGCGGGGAATGTTCTGCCTGACGGCAGTGCTTCGCAGCGACCGTAAGAAAGCTTGCTGTTTTCAGATTCGCTCGCTAACCCCGCAGCAAGCTGCGTGGAATGAGCTCGCTTTTGCGGTTCAAAATCCGATTTTTTTAGATCAACATCCATGTATTTGTTCATCTGTCGGCTTATATGCACACAGTCATCCAGCGTAACTCCTCCAGGCATGTCTATATAAAGACGTATTATCATACCGGCAGAACCCCGCTGACTCTCAACATGAACCAGATCTATGCCTTCTGCTGCGCATAATAGCTCTGCCAACTCCTTTATTCGGCTGACAATTTCTTTCTGGGTTGCCCGGGGCTCTATTTTAAATTTCCGGTTTTTTTCATTAAATTCAGATCTCTTTATTTTTTTTCTTTTAGTTCTCACCTGTCTATAGCGCATATTTAAAAAAACAAAAAAACGGGCAACCGCCCGTTTTTTCTCATTTATAACTCTTTTGAAATAGATAGAAACTTTATCTGTTCAACAAAATAGCCATAAGAAACAAATTACCCCAATCCGAACACATAGATAAAAGTCCCATCATCAAGTAGATTGCCAAAGGCAATCT
>JASEIZ010000036.1:5075-13262 GCA_030017395.1 Desulfobacterales bacterium
TCTCTATTCTGAAGCTATCTTTTAGCTAAACGAGATTTTTTGCAAAACGCCCACTTTTGCCCAATTAGCGCTGATGGTTGGCGCCTTCTTGAACAAAATTTAGCATTTTTCAAATACCTCTAAACCTTTATAAATGAAAAAAGGCGGACACGTGGAGCGGGCAACGAGATTCGAACTCGCGACACCAAGCTTGGGAAGCTTGTACTCTACCAACTGAGCTATGCCCGCGTCTCAAGTTAATTAAACTATTTTAAAAATATTTATTTGTCAATGTTTTTATAATCAGCCGGTTTCCTCAAGAAGCGCCTTTGCCACCCGGATATCATAAGCCTGGTCAGGATCAAAATTGCCGCGCTTGAACATGCTTGCAGCCACCTTAATCGCCCCGTAAGGCACCCATCCGTGTTCCAACCACAGACCAGGGTCTTCTTTATTCCAGAGCCTGAACCAGATGTCTCCTTCATATCCGCGAACATACGTGCGGATTTGTTTATTCCCTGGAAACGGATAATAGTATAATCCCATTTCGTCTTTCACAACTTTCTCTCCATAAATATTGATCACTTATCTAATATCTGTAACTGTTCACGGTTAAGAGTTGACAGTTAACGGTTGATCAAAACATAAAAGCAATCAGTCTTTGCATAGTTCATTGAAAAAGGTGTCGGCTGTAAACCGACAACCGTGAACTGTTAGCTATATTCTAACATGCTCAAGAATAACGGTTCTTTTAAGCATCTCTTTTGCTGTTTTTTTAAACTGCTCTGTCACATCAGATACAAAGAACCTGCATACCCCTTTTTTATCGAGCATACTGTCGAATTCAACATGATTTTCTAAAAAAGCCTTTACCTCGTCTACAACGGCTATGGAAGAATCGATTATCTTTACCCTCTTGCCGATTTTTTCCTGTATGATCTTTTTTAAGATTGGATAATGGGTGCAACCAAGGATAAGAGTGCCTATCTGTCTAACCTTCAGGGGATGCAAATATTTTTTTACTATCATCCTTGTTTCCGGTTTTTTAAGCCACCCCTCCTCTACCAATGGAACAAGCAAGGGGCACGGAAAGGAATAAACCTTTGCATACGGATTTGCCTGCTTTATCTTTTTTTCATATATGCCGCTGTTTATCGTAGCCATTGTCCCGATAACACCGATCCCTGACTTTCCGGAAGTCTTTATTGCAAGTTTTACAGCCGGTGTAATAACTTCGAAAATAGGGACATCAAACCTTTCGGTCATCTTTTCTGTTGCAACACTTGAGGCTGTATTGCATGCCATGATAATTATCTTTGCGCCTTTGCCTAAAAGAAACTCTGTGTTTTCAAGGGCGTATTTGACAACCGTTTCAGGGCTCTTGTTGCCATACGGAGTTCTGGCGGTATCACCAAAATATATAATATCATAGCCTGACATCTGTTCGATAAATGCTCGTACAACGGTCAGGCCGCCTATTCCTGAATCAAATATTCCAATCATAATAAGTCAAAAAACTCACTTTAAAAGTTCGTAAGCGTTTACGAAACGTTGAAAATAGAAATTGGAAATTGGAAATTGGAAATTTGGCCTTCATACTTTCACGCGGCGCACCTGCTGCGACGTGTCGCTATCACGGCGAGAGCGCCTGCGCTGCACGTGTACTGTTCTCCCCAATTTCTACTTTCCAATTTCAAGTTTCAAGCCGTGAACGGCTACAAAAGTTTTTTCCTTACGCATTCCCCGATTATGTCGTCAGGCACATCCGTACGTATGCCAGGACATACGCTGGCCATGATCTGCCAGTTATTTACATCTATTAATACACTCTTGATAAAAGGCCACTGTCTGCACATTTTAGGTTTAACCGGATGAATCGTGCAGATTTTATCCCAGAATATACAGTAACCATTCTTTTGCTGCGCCAAAACAGGCCTGCTTCCGGATATACAGCAATAATCTTTAATAAAACTTTTATGATCTGTTTTTAAATAAGCAGATAGAGCTTTAATATCTTTCTCGGTTACAAAAGTCCCGCCATACCCCTTGCAACAGTCACCACATTTTTCACATTTAAAAATATCGGATGGTTTCATATTATTAAACCGTATGTCTGGTTTCCATGGCTCTTTTCAAGGTAACCTGATCCACGTATTTCAGGTCGCCCCCCATAGGCACGCCGGAAGCTATTCTCGTTACTTTAACCGGATGCTTGTCGAGGAGTTGCGCAATATAAGAGGCGGTTGCCTCACCTTCAACATTCGTGCCTGTTGCCAGCACAACCTCTTTGACTATTTTTTTTTGTATCCTTAATATAAGCTCTTTGATCCTGATCTTATCCGGGCCCACTCCGTTCATTGGAGAAAGCACCCCCTGAAGAACATGATACAAGCCCTTATATGAGCCTGATTTTTCAATGGCAACCATATCAGCAGGCTGCTCCACAACACATAATATAAAGTCTGACCTTGTCTGATCACTGCAAATATTGCAAATATGGTTGTCGCTCAAAGCATAACATGTTGAACACAATTTTATTTTGTCTTTCATTTCAAGTATGCTGCGGGCGAGCTGTTCAGCCTCCCTGCGCGGAATACGCAATATATGCATTGCAAGACGTTCGGCTGTCTTTTCACCAATCCCCGGCAACCTTGATATATTTTTAATCAAATTCAAGATTGGTAATGGATAAAAATTCATGTTAAATTAATCCTGGTATCTTCAAGCCGCCCGTAAGCTTGCTCATTTCTGCCGAAACCATTTCATTTGACTTTGCGAGAGCGTCATTTACCGCCGCTAATATCAGGTCCTGCAACATCTCAACATCATCAGGATCCACGACCTCTTTTTCTATCTGAATAGACAGAATCTGCTGTCTGCCATTTGCTGTGACCTTTATCATGCCTCCGCCCGCAGTTGCTTCAACAATTTTTTCAGCCATCTCTTCCTGCAGGCTTGCCATCCTGGACTGAAGCTTCTGGGCCTGCTTCATCATGTTCCCCATACCTTTCATGAAAAACACCTCCTATAATATTTTTACATCTAATACCCGTCCATTAAAAATTTCTATTGTGTCTGCAACCAGGCTGTGGCTTAAGGCCTCCTGTTTCAAACGGCTTTCTCTGTCTGTTTTATGTTCCTGGTTGTCTTTTTCCAGGCTGTCTTTGACCGTCAAGGTCAGATCCATCCTTTTCCCAAAAAAATTTTCGCATACCTTTTCTATAATAGCTACATTTTTACTGCGCTTTATCATGTTGACATTAAAACCATTGCCGTTGATTTCGATTTCCAGGCTATGTTCCGTCAGATTTTTCAGGATGCACTTTTCAAGGCTTGCGGCAAGCGCGGAATGATTTTTCAGAAAAATATCAAGCAGCCTTTTCCATGTCAGATCAAGATTATCTTTATATGAAACATTTATTTGTTCAACCGGATCTTTCAACTCCCTGATTTCCGTTGCCGACTCTGTACTGTCCTGAAGATCGTTTTCGAGCCGGTCTTGCTCTTGTTTGGGCAATGAATGACCTTTTTTATGGCGGCCGTAAGATGCCTGATTTTCAAAAAGATTATAATCCTTTTTTTCATAAATACCATTTTTAAGATTATCGAGCTTTTCGATAAGCAGGTCTATGGGCATGGCCGGTTTTATCTGAAACATCTTTATAAACAGTATTTCAATCGCCAGCTTTGGCTGAGCTGAAAACCTTATCGCGGGTTCTTCCTTAAAAAGAAGATCAAAAATCTGGTTTAAAAAAACCAGCGAGACATCCTTTGTCTGATCACGCATAAGGTCTATTTCATGCGCAGGAAGATTTACCAGCTTGCTGATGTTTTTCCCCATCTTTACAACAAGCAAATCCCTGAATTGTTCAACCATGTCCGCATACAGCTTTTGCATTTCATAACCACGAGCATAAATATCATCCAAAACATCAAGAATCGCCGGAAGATCTCCGCGTAAAACAGCGCCGGAAATATCAAAAATAATTTTTCTGTCAATAACGCTTAAAATATCCAACACCTTGTCATGCGTTATAGAGCCCTGCACGCAAGAGATAACCTGGTCGAGAAGACTTAAAGCGTCTCTCATGCTTCCTGCTGCTTCACGGGCAATAAGCTCAAGGCTTTCAACAGATATGTCAAACCCCTCTTTGGCGCAAAGATATTTCATGTGCTCAGAAAGCGACTCAATATCTATCTGCCTGAAATCGTATCTCTGGCATCTCGAAAGAATGGTTATCGGGATCTTGTTTGGCTCGGTAGTGGCAAAAATAAACATGATATGAGACGGCGGCTCTTCAAGGGTCTTTAGAAGAGCGTTAAATGCGCCTTTGCTGAGCATGTGAACTTCATCAATAATATATATTTTATAACGGCTATATGCGGGCATATACTTGATATTATCACGCAAGGTTCTGATCTGCTCCACACCATTATTTGATGCTCCGTCGATTTCATACACGTCGGCTGAACTGCCCAAAGTGATTTCATCGCAGGATCTGCATTTGTTGCATGGAACAGGAGCAGGGCCATTCTTGCAATTCATAGCCTTTGCCAGTATGCGGGCAACGGTTGTCTTGCCTGTTCCCCTGGGCCCTGTAAGCAAAATTGCGTGAGCAACACGATTTAATGAAATAGCATTGGTCAAGGTCCGGGTAACATGATCCTGCTTAATAACCTGCTCAAATGTCTGCGGACGGTATTTGCGTGCAAGAACAATATATGACATATAGATGATATTCCATGTTTTAACCACGGAGCACACGAAGATCGCAAATAAAGTGACAGAATCCCTTAACTTTAGCCGTTCGTCACTTTAATTTTTTTTAAATCTCACTGTGGTAAAAATTTTTTGGCGGAGAGAGAGGGATTCGAACCCTCGGTGCCGCTTTTGACAGCACACACGATTTCCAGTCGTGCTCCTTCGGCCAGCTCGGACATCTCTCCGTGACCCCCGCTATAGCGGGGGTACTATTAGCTAACAGCTCTTAGCTTATAGCATTATGTTTTAAGCTCGTTACGAAATGATGCTAATTGCTTTACCAGAGAGTGTGTCTTGCAAACTCAGCATCAGAATTGTCAGCAGAGCCTTCAGCAATATTAAGCACAATTGAATTTAGTGCCATATCCAATTGGCCTGTTAAACTTTTGTCTCGTCTGGCTATATGATTTGCAATAACGTCCCGGCAAAACCTTCAGTAGTCTTTAGCGTCTTTATAAACTCTAAATTCTTTGAATCTAAATTTCATAGAATCCCTTAAGAGCCTAACGGCTACTGGTAGCTAATAGCTGATACTACCAGTAGGCAAAGCCTTTGAGCTACCGGCTACAAGCCAATAGTGAGATTTAACAACGTTAAATCTCCTGGCGGAGAGGGTGGGATTTGAACCCACGATCCCGTTGTTCACAGGATACCGCTTTTCGAGAGCGGGGCCTTCAGCCGCTCGGCAACCTCTCCGGCAACAAATAATTTAAATATATTTTTTTGTTGTTTCGTGTCAATAAACTTTATGTAACTTGATGATACAGAAAACATGAAAAACAACTAAAACTTTTTCAATAATTATTTGACTTGAGCAAGATTATCCTTTTTATTGTCACCTGTCTAAATTAATCGACCAAACAGGAAAAAACATGGCTAAAATTATACCATTTAGAGGAATTTTTTATAATCCTGACAAAATTCATAATCTGGCTGAAGTAATGACACCGCCTTATGATATTATTTCAAAACAGGATCAGTGTAATTTTTATAAACAAAATCCGTATAATATTGTCCGGCTGGATCTGGGCAAATCAACAAAAAATGACACGGATAAAAACAACAGGCATACAAGGGCCGCGAATCTGCTTAACAAATGGCTTTCAGAAAAAATACTGGTTCAGGACACATCCCCGGCCTTTTATCTGACAACCGTTGATTTTACCTTGGGAAATAAAAGAGTTACGCGCTATGGTATGATTGCTCTGGTCGGTCTTGAACCCTTTGATAAAGGTATAATCCTTCCCCATGAAAAAACCTTCTCCAAGGTAAGCGCGGAAAGATTCGAGCTGATAAAGGCCTGCAATGCCAATTTCAGCCCCATATTTTCACTCTATTCAGATCAAAACATTATTTTGGATTCATTAAAGGATGCTGCCTGCAGCAAAAAACCTGATATAAGCATTATCGATAAGCAAGGCATGAAACACAGGCTATGGCGCATAACCGACAGCTCTGTGCATAGATATGTCGCTGATGCAATGCAAGAAAAAAGCATTTTTATAGCCGATGGTCACCATCGATATGAAACAGCGCTTAACTACAAAAACCGCCTGTCAAGCACAACACCTGGTTTTAATGAGAATCATCCAGCCAACTATGTAATGATGTATCTTTGCAGCATGGAAGATCCCGGGCTGGTTATACTTCCGGCACACAGAATGCTGACAGGAATTAAAGATTCAACTCTTGCTTCATTTATCCAAAAAGCAGAAAATTGTTTTTACATAAAGAAAATACCATTTCAAGACAAAGGAATGGAAAAAGCCAGGGCAAACTTTATCTCAGCGCTTCAATCAAACAGCTCAAAAAATATGATTGGAACCTTTATAAAAACCCGTTCGGAATTTTATTTGTTGACATTAAAGCCAAACGTAATGAAGCATGTTACATACGATAACCTCCCTGATCCATTAAAAAATCTTGATGTTACCGTATTGACACGTCTTATATTAATGGAGATTCTTGGTTTTGACCAAACAATGCTTGATAATGAAAAATTGATTGCCTATTCAAGCAACGAAGAAAAGGCGATCCATGAGGTTATCTCAGGCAGATGTGATATCACCTTTATTCTTAACCCGACAAAAATTAACCAGGTGCGTGAAATAGCACGGCAGGGGTTGATAATGCCGAGGAAATCAACCTATTTTTATCCCAAGGTAATAACCGGCCAGATGATAAACAGCCTTACCACTTGACCACTCATTCCATCATCTTTTTAACTTCATCTGTATAGGAACCATCTTTGCAATAGATGATAAGTGGTGGACCTATCTTTGTGCCGGGGCGTCCGCCTTTAATCCCTTCCACCAAAATAAGCTTTGCTTCCAAATTCAGGTCTGAATAAATAATACGGAAAAATTTAGGCTCAATACCGTTTGAACGCATTTTAGTGAGCATGTCGGTTGTCCGCTGGGCAGGGTAAATTATAACAAATCTTCCTGAAGTTCGTAACATGCAACGGGCTGTTTCAATAACATCATTCAGGTTAACCTTAATTTCGTGCCTGGCAACTGCTTTTTGTTGATCCAGATTCATCCTTCCTGACCCAGCCATCCTGTATGGGGGATTGCATACAATCAGATCCACGGGGCCGGAAACCATATCATGCTTAAGCTCTTTCATGTCACGGCAGAGAATGACGATTCGATCTTCCATGTGATTTTCTTTAACATTTTCGACTGCAATATCAGCAAGATCCTTTTGAATTTCAATACCATAAATTTTTATTTGTTTATGCCTATACGCAAGAATCAAGGGGATAATTCCGCATCCTGTTCCAAGATCAAGGACATTATCGGACGGACGCAACCTGATATGGCCCGCCAACAAAACCGCATCAATCGAAAAACGGTAGCCCGCCCGATTCTGTTTGACATGCAGACGGCCGTTAAAAAAAGTATCTGTGGTTAAAGTTTTCATTTTTTTGCGACTTAGTGGCTGAACCTTTACATCCAATTCAGCTTAAAGGACCTATTTTGAATTTTATTTCTCCGACCATGTCCTTGCCAAAAGCATCATTTAACCTTTCTATAATATCTGTTTTTAAAAATTGAAGCTGGTGTATCCATGTTGAACTAACTACATGCACAATAAGAAGCCGTCCTTTGAATGCGGCAGGCCTGGCATTTTCCGAAACAACATCTCCTACCGCGCTATTCCACAAATTCCAGACCTTAACCAGCTCTTCATCAGATTCATGCCGGCATGTCTTCAGAATTTTATTAATAACGCCGCCTATATGTTCAAATTCTTTGATATCTTTCCTTTTTTTCGCCATAATGATAAAATTATAGCATCAATTGAACAAAAAGCTCAATTTTTTATTTATTTACCACAGAAAAAAACAAGAAACCTTATAAAATATGGCAAACGTTCACGGTTGTTGGTTCACAGTTTTTTCAATGAACTATGCAACGATTGAAGCATTTTGGATATTGATT
>JASEIZ010000370.1 GCA_030017395.1 Desulfobacterales bacterium
AAAAGAACATACCCGCCCTCTGCGGCAACCTCCTTGCGGATACGTTCCACCAGGGTTTTCCGGGCGGCCATTCCATATTCCCCGTAGCGGTTGTTCCAGAAGCGACCATGGTGATCGTTGGTATGAAGGATGGTGATCCGATACAGGGTGTCCTGCTGCGGCCCCTGGTTGGCGATCGGCCAGCCTGCACAACCGGAGAGCAGGAGCAATGCCGTGAGCAGGCAGACTATCCAGACGGCAATTTTTGAAAACAGATGCCTTTGCATATCGTTATCCCTCGGCAAATCCTTTGCTCGAACGGGTTGCTTATTTTCCAATGGTCGAAGATTCCCCGCTGCTTCCGGCGGGGAGCTTCAATTGGATTGAAAGCAGATTGAATGAATCGGAATCCGGGTATTTTTACTCCCATTCACCAATCAGGATGAAAGGCGCCCAGAAAAATGGGTGGGAGGCGCCGGTTTGAATCTTCTTGTCCCGTCCGGCGATCGTTACGCCACGGCTGAGATCAGTGGAGGCCAGACTTTGGCTTTTCAAT
>JASEIZ010000371.1 GCA_030017395.1 Desulfobacterales bacterium
TTCTGATTTTATTGTTCTTTTTTATGTTTCTAAGCCGCCTGTGCGGCGGTCAACAGTAAGTCGGCTGAAGCCGACCTCCTACGATATTTCTAAGCCGCCTGTGCGGCGGTCAACGATAACAATAGAGGGTTGGGAACATTTACTGTTTTCTAAGCCGCCTGTGCGGCGGTCAACGTTCAGACAATCCAACAGGGGCGTTTGTGCTTTTCTAAGCCGCCTGTGCGGCGGTCAACGGGCGCATGTCTTCCCCAACAGGCCGGTTGTTTTTCTAAGCCGCCTGTGCGGCGGTCAACCCGGAGGGTTTTTGCTATATTTTTGATTGCTCTTTCTAAGCCGCCTGTGCGGCGGTCAACGAACAATGTTGTGATTTCAGGATTCCAAAACATTTCTAAGCCGCCTGTGCGGCGGTCAACAAATTATGGAACAATTATCCGGCGGAGACACAATTTCTAAGCCGCCTGTGCGGCGGTCAACGGAATGTTTACTTGCAATCCAGAGAAATGCAATTTCTAAGCCGCCTGTGCGGCGGTCAAC
>JASEIZ010000372.1 GCA_030017395.1 Desulfobacterales bacterium
TGGCCCCATAACCCGGATTTTCCACCCTGATGCCTTAAGAACGCTTTCAGCACGGATCACCTCGCTGGTATGTTCAAAGACCAATATACCCTTATCTTGATCAGACTTCGGTGCTTTTTTTTCTTTTTTTGGTTTTAAAAACTCTAAAAACGACAATTCTCATTCCCCCACTTTGGATTGATGATTTATGATTGTTGATTGATGATTGATGGAATCGCTTCGCTCTATCTTTTTAATCCCTTAATTCCCTAATCCCTTAATTCTTTAATTCCATATCCGGTCTCCAGTCGTGATTAATTTTGAACCGCAGAACAAGGAACCGCAGAATGTCAAAGTATTTGAATACTTCATAATTCGAAATTCCTTATTCGACATTCGATATTCAGATAGCTCTAATCCCCTAATCCCCTAATCCTTTAATCCTTTAATCCTTTTTAATTGTAAGCTGATACCCTCCCTCTTTCTCCTGAATATCAGCAATCTCCCACCCCTGGCTTTGGGCCGCCCGGCTCACATTCTCTTTG
>JASEIZ010000037.1 GCA_030017395.1 Desulfobacterales bacterium
ATTTCATCCGGAGGTGAAAACGCTCAATTTTTAGAAACCCTTATACCGGATCAGTATACAGTTTTAAAAACTGCTAATGAAATCGAAGAACTTAAGGTTAAATATACCATTGAAAAAGATTTCCCTGATAAAAAAGTCATTATTTTTACATCGACCCCGCGTGAAAATCTGAAATTTGTCCGTGAATATAGTGAAACCTGCGGATGTATTGAAATTAAGTACCTGCATAATTATGTAAAAGAAAAAGTCCACAGCAAGCTTGGCCTAAACCTTCAACTGGCTGCTGATGAAGTTGTGACTGCCGCAAAAATCAGCGTCGGAAAAAGCGCAGATTACTGGATTGATATTGTGCATAAGGGCGGTGACAGAATTTTTGATATCGGAAATGAGATATTGCCGTTTCTGCATGATCCTGAAGGTTACTGTAAAAAGCTCGACAAACAGGTTAAAAAAGAATTTTTTTCACGTTTAAACCAGTGGCTTGAAAGAGAAAATATTGGACAGCCGCCAGCAACTCTGGCAAAAGCGGCAGCAAAAAAAATCCTCGGATCGCTTGTGTCCGACAAAGGCGAAATGCGATTTAAAGAAGTTTATAAAAGCTGGGCGGATTCCAAAAAATATGAAAACTCGCTTAAACAGTTTGTCGAAGAGGAAACAATTCCATTTGATATAGACATCTGGGCTGTTGATATCTCTCACCCGTTTGTAAAAATTGATAAATCCTGGCTAATTGAAATCGCCAAGCATCTTGATAATAAGGAATTTATAAAAAAGAAACTTGAAATAATCAAAAAAAGGGCGGCAGACACCACCAGTCAGAAATTAGGTCCGACATTATGGAATGACGTTTTATGTATTCTTAAGTTTGATACTTCTCAGATAAACGGACTCAGTACGCTTGATGATACAGTCAGATATTACACAAACACTTTCTACAGACTGGATGCCGCAGTCAGACGGCTTTATTCTGACTTCTTAAACGAAAATGAGATTATTCAGCCCTTCCAGGAATATTATAACCGGATATTGATTCAGTTGCTTGATAAATGGTTTGCCTGTTTCAAAAATTACAAAGAAAGTCAGTCGGGGCTTCTTGATGAGCTGATATCCTCCCAAAAAAAATGTGCGGTAATTGTCGGGGACGGTATTTCATATGATATCGCCCGTGACGTTTCTGAAAAAATAAAGACCCGCTATAAGGTGGATGATGGTTACAGGTTAGCGGACTTTCCATCAACAACTGAACATAACATGACCCGGATATATATGGGGTCTGCAAAAATTGAACCTGTCCAGAAAAAAAGAGAGCAGTGCCTTATTGAAAAATATGGCGATGACATTAGGTTCGCCAAACTTGAAGAAGTCTCTTACACATCAGAACCTTCGCAGTTTTTGATCTGCACACATAAGGATATTGACAGTATTGCTGAAAAGATGCAGCAGGGCGCACTCAAATTTATTTCACAGATGGTGGATGAACTGGCTGAAAAAATAGAACAGTTGATGAAATGCGGATATCAGAAGGTTTATCTGACATCTGATCATGGGTTTGTCCTGACCGGAAAGCTTGCTGAATCAGGCAAGGTTGAATTTGATTTTAAAGGCGCTGTTGAGAAAAACGAACGCTATGTGAGGGCTGCCAAGAAACAAGATGCCTCTGCCTGGTTAGTTGAAATTGATCAAAAAAGCGACGGATACGAGCACGTTTATTTTCATAAAAGCAATAATCCATTTAAAACACCGGGTCTGTATGGATATTCGCATGGGGGCATATCCCCTCAGGAACTGGTTGTGCCGTTTATTTGTATTGAACGTAAAAGCGCAGATATTAAAAAACTTGATGTTGTTATTGCTAATAAAGAAAATTTGCAGGCGGTTGTCGGAGATATATTTGAAATATCACTTAAGGCGGGGATCAGTAAAGAAGGGCTGTTTTCAATGCAACGAAAAGTGGAAATCCTTTTTTTATCAAGCGGAAAACAGGTCAACAAAAGTGATATTATTTCGTTAAAGCCGGAAGAAGTTGTAAAAAAAGAATACAACTTTGACGGCAGAAATGAATTGGATGCAATTCTTATTGATGCTGAAACAAAAGAAACAATAGACAGAGCCGCCATTAAACAGAAAACTATTCGGGATACAGGCGGACTCTTATAAAAAAAGAAACTTAGGGGTTTAACATGGCAATCATACTTGATGCACTCGATGAAAAGCTTCTGGAATATTACAGGGGATATGTCGTTAAAAAGGATCTCGTTCAGATTTTAAAAGTCGGCCAGAATGTACCGGTGTTTGTCCTTGAATATCTTATTGCCAATTCATGTTCAACCCGTGATGAAGAAACAATAAAAAAAGGCATGGAAAACGTCAAGGCAGTGCTGAGAGACCATTACGTAAATCCCGAAGAAAGCGATTTGATCCATTCAAAAATAAGAGATAGGGGCACTTTCAAAATTATTGATAAAGTGAGTGTGCGGCTTGATTCAAAAAAGGATAAATACTGGGCTCATTTGTTAAACAGCAACATCAAAAATGCCAATATCAACGATTCTCTGGTCAGCGAGCATGACAAGCTTCTTCTGGGCGGTATCTGGTCAATCATCGATATGGAATATGATCCGGAAATTAAATTCGGAAGTACAATTTATCCGTTTGTGGTTCAGGCCATCAAACCGATTCAGTTATCAACATTTGATAATAGTAAATTTATATGTAACAGAAAACAATTTTCAAAAAAAGCGTGGATAGATGTTTTACTCAGAAGTTGCGGGATTGAACCCTCTTCTGAAGGCATGACGGATAGACTCAAGATGCTTTTGGTTTCAAGATTGATCCCTCTGGTTGAAGCCAATTTCAACTTCATCGAACTGGGACCACGCTCAACCGGAAAATCCTATGTCTTTAAAGAACTGACGCCTTATTCAATATTGATTTCCGGAGGACAGGGAACGGTGCCGCAGTTATTTGTTCACGGCACGACAGGCAAAGTCGGCGCAGTGGGTCAATGGGATGCCGTTACCTTTGATGAGGCCACGGATAAACTGTTTAAAGACAGGGATGCTGTTCCGCTCATGAAAGATTATATGGAATCCGGATCTTTTTCCAGAGCCGGCGCCGGAGGTGAAATTTCCGGAAGTGCATCCATTGTTTTCAATGGAAATATTAATCAGCCGGTTGAAACAGTGCTTCAAAATTCACATCTTTTCAGCCCTCTTGCAGATGAAGTGAACAATGACACCGCTTTTCTTGATCGAATCCATTTCTATCTGCCAGGCTGGGAAATAATAAAATTTGCGCCAAAACATTTTACAAAAAACTTTGGTTTCAGCACGGATTATTTTTCTGAATGCATGAAAGCTCAGAGGAAATTGAATTTTACGGACGCGATTGAAGACTTTTTTGCTTTGGGCGCTCATCTCAGGCAGCGCGATACAAAACCTGTTAAAAAAACAGTATCGGGTTTAATAAAACTTATTCATCCGGACGGCAAGTTCTCCAAAGAGGATGTTAAGGAATACCTGATTATTGCCCTTGAAATGCGCAGACGGGTAAAAGAACAATTAAAGCGAATCGGCGGGATGGAATTTTGGGATACCAATTTTTCATTCATTGACAAAGACACTCAGGAAGAATTCTTTGTTTCTTTGCCAGAAGAAAGGGGATCACGACTGATTGAAAATTCACCGATTCCACCGGGGGTCTGTTATACGGCAACCAGTGACGGGGACAGCCTTGCCTTGGTTCGCATTGAGATTGCCATTATTTCCGGATCAGGGAAGCTTAATATTTCCGGTATCACCAGTACACCGGTAAAAGAAAATGTAAAAAACACCTATCAATATATCAAAGCAAATGAAAAAAACCTGTTAAGCGAACAACATGCTTTGAAAAATTATGATATTTCAGTCCAGATAACAAATTTACTGGGGGCCAATATTACATCCGGAATAGGCGGAGCCGTATACGTTGCAATTTTGTCTGCGATTTATAAAAAAAATCTCAAACCCGGCTTGGGAGTGCTTGGCAATATTTCAATCGGCGGGGCCATTGAAAAAGCAATCAATTTTGTCGATAAGGTTTCCATGCTTTCTGAAAATGGCGCCAAAAATGTCGTTGTCCCAATGGATAACCTAAATGAGCTCCAAGATATTCCACAATCAGTCCTTGGCAATACTGATGTACCTTTCTATTCAAATTGCCAGATGTTGATGCAAAAAGGGATTCTCAGTGAATAGGCCGAATATGGGATGTCCAGAGAGCACCGGTTAAAACCGGAAAGGTGTAGTGAATGAAAGAGTTATACAGTGACCTAATGAGGTTTTATATCTCATTTGTTTTGACAATATGAATTACCTTCTAAATTTGCCTGAAATGTTGATGGCAACGACCAAATTTAAATCCAAATGATTTTCGTGGCTCATTTAGGGTAGGAGTTTTTTTAATGTTGGTTTGGCCGGAGGAAAAGGTATCTCCTGATAGAGGAGATATACCAAAATGGTGTCACGCAGGATCAAACCTGTGTCTGGATTTCCATGGTGATCCATTAAGAGCAAAGCTGGTGGTTTTTTCTGATGGAAATCATCATATGGCCTTGATGGAAACGTTGCAGCGTTTTTATAAAAATAATCCTGAAGCTGAACAGGTTTTTTATGCGACAACCCCACCAGGCCCGGTTCTAAAATTACTGAAACATGGGAGCCTGCAGATAGGCAATTTTGTTTTATCAGCCAAGCCCCATGTTTTTATCAGTCCGCCTTCTGTACTCGACAATTTGGTCAATCAAGGATACATGCAACAGCACATACCATTTATGCAAAATCGAGGAAGTGTATTACTGATAAAAAAGGGGAATCCCAAAAACATCTCGGGTATTGCCGACTTGGCGCGAACAAATGTCAGACTGTTTCTATCAAATCCCAAAACTGAAGCTATGAGCTACAAAGGATATGTTGATACCCTGAAAGGCATAGCAGCCAGGGAAGACGTTGATTTATCTTTTCTTTCAGATGAACTTTCAGGCACAAAAGTTGAGTATGGTAAACTTATTCACCACAGGGAGGCACCTCAGGCCATAATGGATGGCAGCGCCGACGTCGCTATTATTTACTATCATCTGGCGTTGCGTTATACGCGTATTTTCCCAGCGCTGTTTGAAATTGTTCCCATAGGGGGAACCGCTGAAAATCCTCAGCCGGTTCCAGAGAATGTTATTAGCCTGATTCATGCCGGAATAATTGGTGATGGGGGTCAATGGGGGGCACAATTTCTCCGTTTTCTCTCATCAAAACTTATAACTGAAATTTATTCACATCATGGGTTATTACGTGCCAAACTATAAAACCTTTCGCAGATCTTGCCGTATGGCTTGACACCGTTTTGCACACAACCTGCCGTGAGTTTATCTGTAATCCTCAACCGAAAATTCTTTGATAGCCTTATCTCTTCGTGATAATGCCTGGACATTCTTTGATTACTTGGTCCTTGTGTTCCTTAAAATGCTCCCAGAATGGATATTGACGACATTGAAATGGTCTAACCGGATAAATTGAACATTGCTTTTTGGAACATTCAAAAAAGACACATTCGAAACCCTGTTCGGTAAGACGTTCTTTGATAGAGAATCTATTGCCGATACGGTTAAGATATGTCTCTATATAATCAATTGTATTTGTTTGTAAAAAGGAACAGATTTGAAGAATCTCATTTTGGCTTACCCAAATATTTCCGGATTTGCCACAGCAGCAGTAGCCGGGGCAGCCTTCACATGCACTGGAATCAAAGCTGAAATCAAAGCCGGCTTTTTGTATAATGCTCATGAGTATATTGGTTTTTCTTCTTTTTAATAACAACAGCCTTGCTAAACCTTAAGCATGGAGTCTCACAAAGATTCAGGCCCGACTTTTGAGCTGAAATCAGAATCTTTTGGAAGCGCTTTATTGATAGCCACCAGGATGCTTCTGTTTTGAAAGTTCTGTGTCTGACAATGCTTTCATAATCTTATCCGGGAAATTGCTGACAACCCCGTCTATCCCTAATTCCCTTAACAGTGGCAACTCATCTGCTTCATCAACAGTCCAAACTATAATTCCACAACCTTCCGAGCGAGCTTCCTGTATTTGTTGCTCGTCCAATGAGTCGATGTTCAACCCGAGATAATTGCATTGAGAATCGCGAACAATATTTTTATGGAAACTGGCACACCATCTATAAGAGCTATTGTTTTAACTGTGGGATCTATCTGTTTTGCCTTTAAAATGCTTCGGTGATAAAATGAACCGACGAAACAACGAGAAGTATCAAAATATTTGCATAGTGTTTTTAGCATAACGGATTGAAGCTCCCCGCCGCAAGCAGCGGGGAATGCGCTCGCTGTTCAGTTCAATGCCGGCGCTCTTTATTTCAACATAGAGCCCTACATTACTTTTTGCGACCAAATCGCAAACTTCTTCAAAGCCTGGAATCTTATGTTTATTAAAAATATTTGCTTTTTCTTTTAATTCGAGAAAGGTGTAGTCTTGAACATATCCATGCAGCCCTGTCAAGCGGCGCATGGTCCTGTCGTGAAAAACAACAAGTCGCCCGTCCTTGGTGGACTGTACATCTATCTCTATATAGTCCACCCCCATTGCTATTGCGTAACTTATAGACTCAATTGTATTTTCGGGTGCGTGTCCTGCTGCACCTCTGTAGCCTATAATCAACATGGATAATTATATTCCCCAGCCACAACTTGCGTTTGCAAAGGGTATCGATTAAATTTTGTCCGGTAAGAATCTTTATTTTAGGATAGGCGAATTCATTTCATAACGCCTTTAACATCCTGTCGTGTATATTATCAAAACCGCCGTTTGACATTATCAGAACAACATCGCCCGGTCTTGCTTCTTTAGTCAGAAAATCAACAATCGATTCCGTGTCCGGGAAATAATGTGCAACCTTCCCGCTATTATTCAGGTCATCTACAAGTTTTTCAGAAGAAAAACGTTCGTCAACCGGTATTTTTTTAAGCAGAGGCGGCTTGCGGATACATATCAAGTCAGCCTCGTTAAATGAAAGCGGATAGATATTCTGGAATACCTTGCGCATACTTGAATTTGTTCGAGGCTCAAAAACAGCAATAAGCCGACCATCAGGATAAAACGGTTTAACCGCCCTTATCGTTTCTCTCACCGCAGTAGGATGATGTGCAAAATCATCAATTACGGTAATATTTCTTTTTTTCCCGCGGACTTCCTGGCGTCTCTTGATTCCTTTAAATGTTTCAAGCGCATCTGAAATAATGCCGGCCGGTATGTTCAAAGAATCGGCTATTGCTATTGCCGACAATGTGTTCAGCAGGTTGTGCTCTCCAACAAGCCTGGTTTTAAAAATGCCGAAAGTTACACCTTGTTTTAAAACCTCAAAAATAGTCAGGGGCGGCTCAATGGAAACAGAGCCAAGTCGCCAGTATGAGCCGGAATCCTTGCCATATTTTTCAACAATGCATTTTTTGCCTTTGATCAGATCGGAAATATTGTCATCCCGGTCAAAAACGTATAATTTCCCTTTGTCAGAAATATTGGACATAAAAGAATCAAAGGCATGCCTGACCTGGCTGATATCTTTAAATATATCGGCATGATCAAACTCAACGCTTGTAAGTACGGCCATGAAAGGATCGTAATGTAAAAATTTCGGCCCCTTATCGAAAAATGCGGTGTCGTACTCATCTCCCTCGATTACAACAAACTCTCCATTGCCGAGGCGATAATTGCTGCTGAAATTTTTCAAAATTCCGCCGATAATAAAGGAGGGATCAAAACCTGCTTTATAAAGGATCCAGGAAATGATAGAAGAAGTAGTTGTTTTGCCGTGAGTGCCCGCAACAACTATCTTCTTTTTGTTGTCTGCGATAAACCTGTTGACTGCCTGGGGCATGGAGCAGAAATTAAGCCCCATGTTTTGCATTTTAAGAACCTCTGGATTCTGCTTTGTTACGGCATTTCCGACAACAACAAGGTCGGGGTTATATGAAATATTGTCTTCATTAAAACCTTCGGCAACTTTTATGCGCCTACTGGAAAGAAAATCACTCATAGGAGGATATATTTTCTGGTCCGAACCTGTTACTTCAAAGCCAAGGTCCTTTAACATGCAGGCAAGCGCGCCCATGCCCGTGCCGCATATAGCTATAAGATGTATTTTTTTTACATTGCCTGGAATTATGTTTTTTCTTAAATCCATTGTTGTAACCATTCCGCTACAGATTGAAGATTCTCTGCAGTTTGCTGCAGGGAATCTTCGACCGTAAGGAATCTGGCCGTTTTTAGATTCGCTCGCTTTTGCGGTTCACACAGATGAACGCAGATAGTTTTAAACACAAAAAAATCATTAGATACTGTTATTTTTTTGTCATTCCGGCAAAAGCCGGAATCCAGTTTTTTCAAGCAGTTGCAGAGCATATGGACTTCTCCCGGACTCGATCCGGGATCTACCGGAGTGACGGCTTTTTATGAGCTTGTCAATTTTGATGGTCTCGTAAAAAGTCTTGAAATCGTCATGCCGGACTTGATCCGGCATCCAGAACGCATTGAATTTACTGGATTCCGGCTTTCGCCGGAATGACGGAAAAGAGAACTTTTCGACTTTTTACGAGTTCATCAATTTTAAATTGAGTCTTTTATTGTGTAAAGGAATATTTGTATGGCTTCCAAAATATTTGGGGTTTTTTATCAGATAATTCCCTCGGCCATAGGGGAAATCGGCATAATATGGGGTCAAAAAAACGCCGCTCCATTGATTATACATATCATGCTTCCCCAAAAAGATATTCCTGTTACTGAAAGAATAATCAAAAACTGGCCGGACGCCTTAGAACGGTCACACGAAAATCTGAAAAAACTTTTTTTGCAGATACAAAATTTTCTGGAAGGTTTTCCTGTGAGTTTTTCGCTAAAATTTATAGATATGAACTTGTGTTATGATTTTCAAAAAAGGGTTTTACTTGAAACAATAAAAATACCCAGAGGAAAGGTAATCTCCTATGGCCGCCTGGCTGACAGAATTCTTGCCCCAAAAGCTGCAAGGGCGGTTGGCTCGGCGCTCGCCAGAAACCCCTTCCCGCTTATCATACCCTGCCATCGTGTAATAAAATCTACCAGATATCCGGGAAATTTCGGAGGCGGACCAGAGACGAAGAGATTTCTTTTAAAAATGGAAGATGTGCCGTCAAATGCTAAAGGGAAAATCAGTCCAGAAAAATTCCTAATTGGCTCATGAATCAGTTACTTCAAGCTGCTTGAGGTATTGATTTCATATCAATATCCCAACCGTCTGTAAGAAATGATTTTATTGACAATATTTATTACAGCCTTTATTTTTGACAAGCTCGTAAAAAGTCTCAAAATCGTCATGCCGGACTTGATCCGGCATCCATAACTCATTGAATTTACTGGATTCCGGCTTTCGCCGGAATGACGGAAAACGGTGTTTTTGGACTTTTTACGAGTTCATCAAGATTACAATGAAGAGTTTTTTATCATCATTGTAGAAGGGTCTAAAAGCAATACAGGATGTTCAACGGTCTTGGCGCCTTTTAAGGTTCGCACATGTATTTCCTTGCCTTCAGGTTTAAGCTGGATAGCAAGATCAAACAGATCCGCCACTTTAGAAAAACGGACCGGCATACCATCCGTGTTCTGCTGTTCATGACGGTGTATGCGTACGGCAAACCAGATACACATTGAATGTTTTTTAGCAAGAGCTTTTAATCCAGGAAAAGAATTTTGTGTTGATTCATCAAAGGGAAGTCCATCAATAACTACTATATCCGGAGAAAATATATTCTGTTCAGTTAAATCTGTTAGTCTTTCTTCAAGTTTAGGAACACTGAAGCCCTCAACCTTGAAGGTCATTATAAATCTGTGCGGTAATATACTTTCCCATACTCTGTCTGTTTTATATTGCTTTACAAGATTGCTGAAAACCTCTTTATACCATAAACTAACCTTTTCTACAGGATTATCGAGGCTGATATGTAGAACATTTTTACCTCGAACAAGGGCGCTTATTGCAATCTGCACCAAAAAAGCTGTTTTACCGACGCCGGCACGTGCAAGCACGGCTCCAAATCCCCCTTCAGGAATAATATCTTCGGTTTCATAATCTATAAGATTTAACGGATTGTAGAGACTAACATCCTTTTTTGTCATGTTAAAATTCCTTTCTTTGTAGTAGTTCAGCCACAAGGCACTAAGACACCAAGATTATAATATAATTTTCTTAAAATTCATAATTCCTAAATCATATTCCTTCTTTGTGCCTTTGTGCCTGGTGGCTGAAGTTTTACGTTTAATCTTAATTTATGCCATGTTCTTTTTTTCTTTTGCCGCCTGTTCAATCAGTTCTTCAGCAATAGATTGGGGCACCTGCTTGTAAAGGACAAATTCCATGGTAAATTGAGCCTTGCCCTGTGTAGATGACCTTAAAACAGTTGAAAAACCAAACATTTCAGCTAATGGCACCTGGGCTTCGATAGCGCAAAGGCTTCCTTCATCCTGGCAACTTATAATCATTCCCCTTCGCTGATTCAAAAGGCCCATGACTGGACCCTGAAACTCAGTAGGTGTTTCAACAACCACTTTCATTATCGGCTCATGAATAACAGCTCCTGCCTTTGCATATCCTTCACGAAAGGCGCCGCGAGCAGCCGCCTGGAATGCCATTTCAGAAGAATCAACAGAATGCGACGCGCCATCATTAATAACTATTTTTACGCCGGTAACAGGAAAGCCCATTTTGGGGCCCTTCACAAGACACCCCTTAAAGCCTTTTTCACACGAGGCAATAAACTGAGTTGGAATTTTGCCTCCAACGACTTTGTTTTCAAATACAAAATCTTCGGCAACAACAGGTTCCATGTAACCTGCAACCCGGCCATACTGCCCGGCGCCGCCTGTTTGTTTTTTGTGTGTATAGTTGAATTCGGCCATCCTGGTAATAGTTTCCCTGTAAGCCACGCGAGGCTTGCCTGTTGTTACTTCGGCGTTGTATTCCCTGCGCATTCTTTCAACATATACTTCAAGGTGAAGCTCACCCATACCTTCAATAATAGTATCATTGGTTTCATCATCCACATAAGTTTTGAAGGTCGGGTCTTCCTTGGTAAACCGGCTTAAAGCCTTTGACATATTGATTCTGGCATTATTGCTCTTTGGAGCAATAGCAAGGGAAATAACAGGCTTGGGCACAAACATTGATATCATGCTGAGATTCAGCCCTGGCGCAACAAATGTATCTCCGGAAATACAGTCTATCCCAAACAGGGCTCCGATATATCCTGCAGGTATGGTCTCGATATCCTCCATCTGGTCTGCATGCATACGTACAAGCCTGCCGATTTTAATTTTTTTGCCGTTGCGTATGTTAATGACGGAAGAGCCCTTGGCAAGGGTTCCCTGATATACGCGTATATATGTTAGCTGGCCATACTGGCCGTCTTCCAGTTTGAAAGCCAGAGCAACAACCGGTTTTTTCGAATCACTATCTATAATTACCGATTCTTCATTCCTGTCCATGTCAAGCGCCTCGTTTTGAACATCATGCGGACATGGTAAAAAATCCACTACAGCGTCAAGAAGAGGTTGAACCCCCTTGTTTTTATAAGCTGATCCCATAAAAACCGGCGTCATTTCACGCGTCAGAGTTCCATTGCGCACTGCATCGACAATCAGGTTTTCGGTGATTTCTTTTTCTTCCAAAATAGCTTCTGTAAGCTGGTCTGAATACATGGAGGCAGCATCAATAAGCTCTTCACGTTTTTCCATAGCTTCGTCAAGAAGGTTTCCCGGGATATTTTCTATGCGAACATTTTCTCCGTTATCACCATCAAAATAGATTGCCTTCATGGAAACAAGATCAACAATTCCTGTAAAATCTGCTTCAATTCCGATTGGGATCTGCATAGCTATTGCATTATGACCCAGTTTTTCCTCTAATTGATCGATTACGCGAAGAGGATTTGCGCCGCTTCTGTCGCATTTGTTGATAAAGGCAATACATGGAATTTTGTATCTTTTCATCTGCATATCAACGGTAATTGACTGGGACTGAACGCCTCCAACAGAACACAGTACCAGTACGGCGCCGTCAAGAACCCTGAGAGATCGTTCAACCTCAATTGTGAAGTCAACATGGCCCGGAGTATCGATAATATTAATATCATGGCCCTGCCACGAACAGTATGTGGCTGCCGAAGCTATGGTAATCCCGCGCTCCTTTTCAAGTTCCATGGAATCCATGGTTGCTCCTACGCCGTCTTTTCCCTTGACGTCGTGAATGGCATGTATTCGCTTTGTATAAAAGAGCACCCTTTCAGTAAGAGTGGTTTTGCCTGAATCAATGTGTGCGCTGATACCTATGTTTCTGACTTTTTGAATATTGTATTCCATTTATACTTTTTCCTCTTTACCTGTAAAAAATAAAAAACCCCCGCACCTGAAAACTTTATACCAGACGGGGGATTTTTTGTTGTCTATTTTAGTATATTCTCACATTAAATCACGTTGTCAAGAAAATAAATGTGTCAGGAATAAATAAAGTGTCCGGAGTTGTAGCACGTAATCTGTCTGGTTAAGATGAGTCGCCAGGAGATGATTCATGTCCAGGTGCGTCTTCATTCTTGACAAGTGTCATGTGACATGCGTTGCCTGGAATACATTGATTTTGCCACATGTCTTGGTGACCTGGAGGTTCCTCCAAGCAATCGTCTTCACGCCTTGAGAGGTAAGCGTGCCGTAGATCTGTGAAATGCGCTTGCTATTGCAGTTCAAGAATGCCGATTAAACAAATTTTTCAACTTCTTATCAAGCCTTTTTTCAGAAACAGAAAAAAATCGTCAGAAAGTCAATTTTTTTATCAAGATTGGTTCATATCGGTGTGTCTTGTCAAATTCGTCGCAATCCCTTCGTAAGTCAGGTCAATTTCTTTCCAGGAGGTAGTATGGCACCAAGGATCAGGAAAAATAGGTCGCAATCCCTTCGTAAGTCAGGTCAATTTCTTTTTAGGATTATTTGGAGTATGTATCAACTCCTGGGGGGTTGGGTCGCAATCCCTTCGTAAGTCAGGTCAAT
>JASEIZ010000038.1 GCA_030017395.1 Desulfobacterales bacterium
GCCTTATTTATTGCCTCTACCAGGACATTGCCATAGATGTCGATTTGTCTGTTGCTTAATGTATTTGATTTTTTTAATTCCTGCAAATTTACCGGCCTTGCCTCGGCGAGTTTTATCATTGAGTTGTTGGAGAAAACCTTAAACAGGGGCTTATCTTTCTTTTTTGCAATTTTTCGGCGAGACTGAAGAAGACATTCAAGAACGGCAAGCTGTCTCCGGTCTAACCGTCCTGCTCCTTTAAACTTTAGATATAATGGGTCGTCATTTAATGCAGGAGGTCTTACTTTGCTTAAAATTGCACATTCCTCATATACCCAGGAAAGACGCCCTTTTTCAGCAAGCTCTTTTTCGAGCATCGCGTTTAAAGGAAGAAGATAGACTGTATCGCTGGCAGCGTATTCTATCATTTCATCCGGTAGGGGCCTTTTTGACCAGTCTTTTTTTTGGAATCTTTTATCAAGCCTTACATTGAATCTTTGCTGAAGAACTGCGTCAAGGCTGGTCTCCTTGATGCCAAGGAACATGCATGCAAGCTGGGTGTCAAACAGGTTGTTTATTTTTATGTTAAAATCTCTGAATAGAGAGCGAACATCATAATCTGCTCCGTGGAATATTTTTTTTATATCACGATTTGCAAATAAGGGTTTAAGCAAAGAAAGGTCTTTGACCTGCAAAGTATCTATGATTACGTTTATCTTTTTTGCCGTTATCTGAACAAGACATACTTTTTCCTTAAAATGAAACATGGAATCTGCTTCCAGATCAACGGCAATGGTTTTTTCATTTTTCAAGAGAAGAGCGATATCTTCGAGTTTGGATGCGGTATCTATAATTCGGTAATTGAACCCCTTGCGATTTTTCATTTTTATCCTTGACCTGCGGGGCTGATTTTCATAAATGTTTATTTGTCACGAAAGCACGAAAACACAAAATTAAATGAATTTGTAAAAAATGTAATTTGCCGCTTTTATTATTAATCGCCACGAAGCACAAAGGATTTTTTATCTTCGTGTTATTCGTAAAACACATTGTTGCGAGTATATTATGATAAACATAACATTTCCTGATGGTAATATAAAGGGTTTTGACAATATGCCAACCGGTTTTGAGGTGGCGATGAGTATTTCGGAAGATTTTGCGCGAAATTGTGTTGCCATGGAACTGGATTTCGCAGTTGTTGATTTAAACACAAAAATTACTCATGATGCTCCTGTAAAATTTATTACAACCAGGGAGCCGGAAGCGCTGGATATTCTTCGTCACAGCGCGGCGCACGTCATGGCCCAGGCAATTTTACATATTTTCCCGGAAGCAAAGCTTACAATAGGGCCTGTTGTAGAAAACGGTTTTTATTACGATATTGACATGGAGCCGGTTTCTGAAGAAGACTTTATTAAAATTGAAGCTGAAATGAACAAAATCATAAAAGCAAAGATTCCATTTAAAAGGAGAGAAGTATCAAAATCCAAAGCAATGGATTTTTATATAAACGAACCGTATAAACTCGAAATGGTTTCAGAGCTGGAAGATGGAACAATATCTCTGTATGAACAGGGGGATTTTACAGATTTATGCCGCGGTCCTCATATTCCCCACACAGGATTTGTCAAAGCGGTAAAGCTTATAAAGGTTTCAGGCGCTTACTGGCGCGCTGATCAGACAAAGCAGCAACTTCAGAGAATTTACGGCACAGCCTTTTTCAGCAAAAAAGAGCTGAAGGCATATTTGGATTTTCTGGAAGAGGCAAAAAAGAGGAACCATCGAAAAATCGGCGTGGCAATGGATCTCTTCAGTTTTCATGACGAAGCTCCTGGAATGCCTTTTTTCCACCCAAAGGGGCTTGTTCTATGGAGATCTCTGATAGATTACTGGCGCCTGGAACACAGAGCGGATGGCTATATCGAGATAAAGACTCCTGTTATGCTTTCCCGCAGCCTGTGGGAAAAAAGCGGCCACTGGGAAAACTACCGCGAAAACATGTATACATCCATAGTGGATGAAACAGAATATGCCATTAAGCCTATGAACTGCCCTGGCGGGATGCTTTTTTATGGCTCAAAACCCCATTCATATAAAGATTTGCCGGTCCGTGCCGCAGAAATAGGACTTGTTCACCGCCACGAATTGAGCGGTGTTTTATCAGGCCTGTTCAGGGTCAGGGCTTTTCATCAGGATGATGCGCACATTTTTATGACGCCGGCACAGATCGAAGATGAAATCCTCGGTGTGTTTAGACTGGTAGAACGCATTTACAGCACTTTCGGACTTGGTTTTCATATAGAGCTTTCAACGCGTCCTGAAAAGTCTATAGGTACCGACAAACAATGGGAGGTTGCTACGGAAGGCTTAAAGTCTGCTCTCAAGATTTACGGCATGGACTATAAAATAAATGAAGGAGACGGAGCTTTTTACGGGCCAAAGATAGATATTCATATCAAGGATGCCCTTGGCCGCACCTGGCAGTGCGGAACCATACAACTGGACATGGCGCTGCCTGAAAGATTCGATCTTGCATATATTGACAAAGATAATGAAAAACATCGCCCATTAATGATACACAGGGTGATTTTTGGTTCTATTGAGAGATTTTTCGGCATTTTGATCGAACACTTTGCAGGGAAGTTCCCATTATGGATGACGCCGGTTCAGGTAATCATGCTGCCGATAAACGACGACCTTATACCTTATGCAAATGAAGTGATGACAACCCTTACAAAAGCAGGGGTGCGTGCAGAATTAGACAGCAGGACTGAAAGCTTAAACAAAAAGATTCGGGAAGCTCAAGTAAATAAAATTCCCCTTATACTTACTATAGGGAAAAAGGAAAAGGAATCAGGCGTTCTTTCCGTTAGAACCCTGGATGGCAATGTCAGATATGGGGTCACTATGGAGGAGTTTCTAAACAGAGTTCTCACATACATTAAGGAAAGAAGACCGGATTTGCAAATATTCTAAAAAGAAACGTAACATTTTTGAAGCTCCCCGCCGCAAGCAGCGGGGGATGTTCTGCCTGACGGCAGTGCTTCGCAGCGACCGTAAGGAATTCTGTCAATTTTTTGATTCGCTCGCATTCCCAGCCGCCCCGCTGGGACGGGATCTCCGCTTTGCTCCGACAAGCAGCGGGGAATGCGCTCGCTGTTCAGTTCAAAGGGCTTTATTAATGCGATTGAAAGCTTCAGGGAAACATTTCTTCTTTTATCTGTTTATAATTCTATGTCTTAGCGGCTGTGCCACCGTTAAGATGGGGGCTACCCGTTCTCATCCGCCAACCGTACTTCCCGCTTCACCGATAGTTCTATCTGAAAAATCAAGGAGCGTTGAAATCGTCATCGAACCTTTTGATGTAAGTCGCACGTCTATCTTGGGGGGGCATTATGAGGGAATTCTTCAGGTTAGACAGCCATGGATATTCGGGCTTTCTAATTATCAGAAAGCTGCCATTTATGGTGATTTGAAAAATGTAGTCAGATACGCATTTATTGATGAATTTATTCGCAGAGGTCTGAAAGTTATTGTTCCGCAGGGGCATTTGGATAAACTGAATCTCCCAAAGACAAAAATCCAAAACAATGCTGAAATAGCCGACTTAAAGATCAGCGGCACTATATCGTCAATTGAATTAAACACTTATGGCCAGGGATTGCGCGGAGCTTTTGAAGGCTTTGGATCTTCCGGCAATTATTGGGAGTCCGAGATCGTTCTGTCCGATGTTACGGTGGTTGATCGAAAACAAACCATCATATGGAAGGGGAATGTAAGGCAATACAGCAAGCTTTTTAACTCTCCCGTAAAACTTGACTGGACGATATTTACACTGCTGTCTAAAAGCCTGCAAATGTCAAGCGCTATGGGCGGTCCGGCAAATCTTATGGGCGCTGCAAAGTCCATGAGAGGAGATTACTATATCGAAAAAATAAACGAAAACCCCGTGGAAATAGCCGCAAGGCTGGCAGCCATAGAAATCATCCGTAGGCTCGATAATATTCTTGCTGAACATTAGTAAAGCTACCTGCCTTAAAAGGCGGGGCTTCCCGTTATCGAGAAAGAGTCAGGGGTTATTTTCGTTAGAATCTTGGATGGTAATGTGGATATGGTATTAATGTGGAATGCACAATCTTAACTTTTTTATATTAAGTGCCGATATAAGCTTTAAACAACAGAGGAGACAACCATGGCTAAATATGTCGCGTCTTTTTTAGCAGCATTATATCTGGTTTTCAGCCAGGCCGAGGCTTTAGCGGTTAATCCAGCCGAGCTTATTAAGCTTAAAAACGCCGGCGTAAGCGACAAAGTGATTATTGCAGTCATAGAGTCCGATGCCATCCCACGCGCTATAATTTCTATAGATCAAATTATTGAAATGAAATCCGTAAAAATGGCCGATGAAATCATTCTTAAGATTATTGAAAACGGCAACCGACCGGTTTCTGAGTTGGATCGTCAAGACACAAAAGACTTTGCTCTGAAGCGTGGCACAAAACGGTCCGAAATAGAAATGGATATTCAAAAGAAAGAGCTCGAAATCATAAGAGAACACCTGTCCAAACTTATTACAAATCCCGAAATTCTTAAGCTTGTTAAGGCAGGCAAGATATCTTCTAAAGACTATGCGGATATCACCAAATATCTGAAACAGTACGCCAGAGACGAAGATTCCATTGACTATTCCAAGGGTGTGTTTTTAGATGCGGATATAAATATCAAAAAAACAGTTGACTACTCCGACGAGAAGCCTTTGGATACAGAGATAAATATAATAAAAACCGTTGAATAAATCTCCTTCAATCTTGTTATTATGTTAGCTTCAATCAGAAAGCACGAAAAACATGTAATTATTTCGTGCTTTCTGTCTTTTATGTTTTTGTAATTACTGGATTTCCGCTGAAGTTTATTCCGCACTTGATGCAGGGCGGGAATGCCGGTTAAGGGGGGTAATAATTTTACATCCAAAGAAAGTGCGGGCACTGGGTCTTTGTTCCGGCGGGCTTGATAGTATTTTATCTGCGCTGGTTTTGCGCAAACAGGGGATAGAGGTTGAATGGGTAACCTTTGAAACCCCCTTTTTTTCATCTGAAAAGGCTTTGCGCGCGGCGCAGATAACAGGGATACCGATAACCGTTAAAAATATTACCAGTATCTATCTTAAAATGCTGAAAAATCCCCCATGCAGATATGGAAAGCACATGAATCCTTGCATGGACTGCCATGCCTTAATGTTCAGGCTTGCAGGCGCTATAATGAAAGAAAGGGGATTCGATTTTCTTTTCAGCGGCGAAGTGGTCGGGCAGCGTCCAATGTCTCAGACAAAACAGTCTCTCCGTTATGTTGAGAAACATTCAGGATATAACGGCTTTATTTTGCGCCCATTGAGCGCCGCAAAACTTCCGATTACCATCCCTGAAAAAAACGGGCTTGTACGCAGAGATCTTCTTCTCGATATTAGCGGAAGATCGCGCAAGATGCAGATAAAGATTGCCGGAGAATTCGGTATCGTTGATTATCCTTCCGCAGCAGGCGGCTGTCTTCTGACCGATAAGGGTTATTCAGCACGTCTAAAGGATTTATTTGAGTGCCAGGAAGAGTTTACAGAAGAGGAGCTTCATCTTTTAAAGCACGGCAGGCATCTTCGTTTAAACAAAAACGCAAAGATAATAGTCGGGCGCACAAAAAGCGACAATGAACAAATAAAAAGATATTACAACCCGGACGTAGATACTATTATTAAGGTAAATAATTTTCCGGGCCCTATCGTTATAGTGCCGCACGGGGGCAGTAAAGAGATTATTGTTTTTGCCGCGTCAATATGCGCCGGATACAGCAAAGCCCCAAACAATATCGAGGTTGATGTTAGCGTTATAACGCCGCAAAGCTCTCAAATTCTTAACGTGTCCGGGATTCCTCCGGAAGAAATTAAGCATTATTTGATATAGCTGCCCTGACTCTGAGCTGGCCGCATGCTGCTGAGATATCACGGCCTTTGCTGCGCCGGGTGATAACGATATAATTATTTTTGCGAAGGATTTCTCTGAAGTTATTAATCACATCTTCTTCCGGCTGCCTGAACTCGCTGCCCTCGTATTCATTAAACGGTATAAGATTGATTTTTGCCTTTATTGAACGCAGCAATTCGGCAAGATGATTCGCGTTATCGTAAGAATCATTTATATCTTTCAAGAGAATATATTCAAACATGATGCTTTGACGGGGCGGCAACCTGTATTTGCGGCAGGCGTCAAGAAGGATTTCAAGGGGATATTTTTTATTTATGGGCATAAGCATGTCACGAGTTTTGTTGTCTGTTGCGTTTAATGATATCGCCAGATTGACATTTGCATCCTGATTCAGATCCGGTAGTTTTGGGGCCAGACCTGCTGTGGAAAGTGTGACTTTGTTGTTTGAAAATGAAAGCCCGCATTCGGCATCGGTTATGGTGTTAATAGCGCCAACCACATTTTTATAGTTTGCCAGCGGTTCACCCATTCCCATCATAACTATGTTTTTCAATTTTTCGGGGTCATCCAGACCGTTCATTATGTCACGTACCTGCGCCAGAATTTCACCTTTTGTTAAATTACGCACAAAACCTCCTTTTGCGGTAAGGCAAAACCTGCATCCCTGCGCACAACCAACCTGGCTTGATATGCACAAAGTATAATAATTTTTTTCAGGAATCAGCACGCTCTCAATGCATTGTTCATCAAACAGTTTAAAAAGGTATTTTCTGGAGCCGTCTTGCGAGGTTTCGACCTGCTTTTTTTCAAGGCGGTCTATCGTGAAATTAAGCGAGAGAAGCTGTCTTATTTCCTTTTTAATGTCTGTCATTATATTAAAATCATCTGCCTGACGAAAATATATCCACTTCATGATCTGCTTTGCGCGATAAGTCTCGATATCATGATCTTTGAGCCATGAAATAAGCTGATCCTTTGTAAGCTCCATAATGTTTGTTATATTGGATTCAGGTATCATTTTTGGTTTCAGTTTGGTTTCAGGTTTTATGAGTCTTTTCCCAAAATGTGCATACTATCAGCTTTTACTTAAACTCAACCTTTAAATTTTATCAATCAAATTTCTCTGCAACAACATGCAGGCAAAACTGCTTGACCAGCCGGACAATTTTAGATAGTTTTACCTCAATTAAGCGAAACGCTCAATTGAGGTAAAATATTATTTAAAGGTGTGTCGATATGATTGATCCAGAGACAGATTTTGCTGCATTATCGCGGTTTTTGCAGAATGTGTATGAAGAGAAAATACCATTTAACAGAGTTTTGGGGTTAAAGATAATGGCTTTAGAAGAGGACAACGTCTGCATAAAACTGGAGATGAAAGAGGAATTTATTGGGAATTATAAATACGGGATGTTGCACGGCGGTGTTATTTCTTCGGTTTTAGATGTAACAGGCGGGGCAATAGTATCAACAGGCGTGCTCAAGAAAATGGCCGGATCTCCGTTTGAGGATATAGCAAAAAGGATATTTAGAATCGGCACTGTTGATCTTAGAGTTGATTTTTTAAGGCCCGGTCAAGGGAATTATTTTTTGTCAACCGGTTCGATTATGCGCATGGGAAACAAGGTTGTCGTTACACGGACATCTCTCCGTAATGACGAGGAAGCGCTTATAGCGGTTGGTACGGGAACCTATATGTTAGGATGAAATATAAACAGAACGCATGAAAAACCTTTTAAGCTCATAGTTTTTCAAAAAACCGGGAAAACCGGTGCTATCAAATTTGATGAACTCGTAAAAAGTCCCGAAATCGTCATGCCGGACTTGATAAGCCTGCCCCGTACTTGATACGGGGGCATCCAGAACGCATTGAATTTACTGGATTCCGGCTTTCGCCGGAATGACGTAAAACGGTATTTTTTGACTTTTTACGAAGCCATCAAAATTAGAGCAAAGCGTCAAAGGGGGATGAAATGAGAATAAGGAAAATCGTTTTTATGGCAATAAGTTTTATATTTTTTTCTGCTGGGTATTCATACAGCGCGGATATCGCCAAAATAGGGATAATCGATTTCCAGAGAATTCTTGAAACCTCAAGTGCCGGCAAGTTGTCGCAGTCTGAAATCGATAAAAAGGTTAAAAAGATGGAGGCCGAACTTAAGGAAAAAGGCGCTGCGATACAAGAACTACAAAAGAAACTTGAGCGTGACGCACTGGTTATGAGCAAGGAGATGCGTGAAGAAAAAGGGCGGGAAGTCAGAATAAAAATAAACGATTTTAAGGCTCTTAACAAAACATATTCAGACGAGTTAAGGGAGCTTGAAAGCAGACTTGTTATGCGCATAAAAAACGATGTTTTGGATATTATTAAAAATATTGGGAAAAAGGAAGGCTATCTTTTAATAATTGAAAAATCCAGTGTTCTGTACTATCCGAATGCAATAGATTTAACAGACAAATTAATTCAGACGTACAACAAAGAGGAAGCCGACAAGAAAAAGTAAGTGTTAGGTGTCAAGTGTTAGGTGTTAAGGGTTCAGGGGGCAGAAGGCAGAAGTCAGATGCAACCAGCTGAATCAAGGAGTTCTTTATAATTTCGTAACCGTTTACGGCTTAAAACTTGAAATTGGAAAGTAGAAATTTGGGAGAAATGAAACGAGTTTGTCCAAATTTTCAATTTCTATTTTCTAATTTCAACATTCCGTGAACGCTTACATAATTTCTTCGTGTTCTTCGTGGTGAAGAAAACAATCTCCAACAAGGATATATATTGCGTATGGAAATATTGCTTTCCAAGATAGGAGAAATTGTCGAAGGCAAGCTGTCCGGCGGGCATAATAAAATTATTTGTGGAGCAGCTCCTTTTGATATGGCCACTCAGGATGATATTACTTTTGCTGACAGCTCAAAATTTTTAAAAAAGATAGATAAGACCGATGCCGGAGCTGTTATTGTTCCTAAAGATTTTGCAGAGTCTTCAAAAACAACAGTTATGGTGGAAAATCCAAGAGTTGCCTTTTCAAAGGTTCTAACACTTTTTTATCCGCATGAAAAACCGGTATATTTAAACAGTTCCGCCGGAATATCTTCAAATGCCTATACCGGAAAAAATTTCCTGTATGGCAAGGATATTTCTATCGCCCCTTTTGTTGTGATTCAAAACAATGTTACAATCGGCGATCGTGTAGTTATTCATCCAAATACAGTAATCGGGGATAATGTTGTGATCGGAGATGATGTGGAGATTTATCCTAATGTAACTATCCTTGAGCGCTGCAGAATAGGAAACAGGGTAATAATTCATGCGGGTACGGTTATAGGAAGTGATGGTTTTGGTTTTGCCCCTGACGGAGAAAGCTATTTTAAAATTCCACAGACAGGCATTGTCCAAATAGATGATGATGTGGAAATTGGCGCCAACAACACAATAGACAGGGCTACTTTTGGGAAAACCAGGATTTGCAGAGGAGTTAAGGTAGACAACCTGGTTCATATCGCCCATAATGTTACGGTTGGCGAAGATAGCATAATTGTAGCGCAGGTCGGGATTTCCGGAAGCGTAACAATCGGCAGGCACGCTGTATTAGCCGGGCAGGCGGGAATTGCGGGACATATTACCCTGGGGGATAATGTGACGATTGGGCCGCAGGCCGGAGTTGCCGCATCTGTACAGAGCGATCAGGTTATGTCGGGCACGCCGGAGATGCCGCACAAATTATGGCTCAGGGTGCAAAGACTTATATACAGGCTTCCCGAGCTTAAAAAGAAGCTTTCTGAAATAGAAAAAAGATTAAATAGGATTGAGCAGGACACCTTAATTCTTTAATTTAAAAGGAGGTATGAATCTTGACTTATGATATTCAGAAAATAATGGACCTTTTACCTCACAGGTACCCTTTTATTCTTGTAGATCGAGTAATTCAACTAATACCCGGCGAAAAGATTGTTGCGCTGAAAAATGTTACAATAAACGAACCTTTTTTTCAGGGTCATTTCCCCGGAAACCCGATTATGCCAGGCGTATTGATCCTGGAAGCCATGGGACAGGCCGGCGGCTTGCTTGCCTATTCTTTTCTCCCCGAGGAAAAGCAGGGAGGAATCATATACTTTATGGGGATGGATAAAGTAAAATTCAGAAAGCCTGTTATGCCTGGCGATCAACTTATTCTTGAAGCGCGTATTCTCAAACAGAGATTAAAAGCGATCAAGATGTCAGCAACAGCAACAGTTGATAAAAAGATTGTGGCTGAAGCTGAGCTTATGGCTACTTTTGGAGATAAATTATGATACATTCGACGGCAATTATTGATTCCAAAGCAGAGATAGATTCAAATGTAGAAATCGGGCCTTACTCGATTGTCAGGGAGAATGTTTTTATAGGTTCTGGAACCGTTATAGGCCCGCATGTTGTTGTTGACTCCTATGTTACTATAGGCGCTGATTGCAATATATTTCAATATGCCGCCATAGGCGCTCCCCCACAGTCTTTGAAATTCGAGGGCGGGGAAACCTATGTTAAAATAGGACGCGGCACTATTGTGCGTGAGTTTGCCACAATCCACAGGGGGACTGAATTCGGTGGCGGGGTGACAGAAGTTGGGGAAGAAAACCTTTTGATGGCTTATACCCATATAGCACATGACTGCAAAACCGGCAGGAGGGTTGTTTTGTCAAACAACGCGACACTTGCCGGGCATATAACAATAGGAGATAATGCAACTATCGGTGGACTTGTAGCAATTCATCAGTTTGTAAGGGTAGGCGATTATGCATTTATTGGAGGTAAATCTGCGGTTGTAAAGGATGTTCCTCCTTATGTTATAGCTTCAGGAGACAGGGCAACGCTGCACGGATTAAACAGCGTGGGATTAAAGCGGCATGGTTTTCCTAAGAATACATTGTCAGCATTAAAAAAAACCTACAGGATTATTTTCCGAATCGGGCTTACCATGAATGAAGCTATAGAAAGGGTGCGAGCAGAGGTGGAGCAGATTCCTGAAGTTCTCGGTTTTATTGATTTCATAAAATCATCCCAGAGAGGAATTACGAGGTAGTAGTCGGCTAAATCATGCGAATAGGGCTAATTGCAGGGAGCGGTCAGTTCCCTATTATTTTTTCTAAGGCGGCAAAATCAAAAGGATTTGCCGTTTATGCAGCAGCTTATCTAAATGAAACAGATCCTGCTCTTAAAGAGCATGTTGAATCTATAGAGTGGATGCATATAGGACAGATCAAACGGCTAATAATGTTTTTTAAAAAAAATAATATTAGCAAAGCCGTTATGATGGGCGCCATAAAAAAAACAAAAATGTTTTCCGATGTAAGGCCCGATATGAAAGCGCTTACTTTGATCGCGAAGATGAAACACACTCATGACAATCTAATTTTAAGTGGCTTCGCAGAGATCCTTGAAAAAGAGGGGATTAATATACAGGCTTCAACATTTTTACTTCCCGATATTTTGGCACAAAAGGGCTGTTGGACCAAACGAAAGCCAACCAGATCAGAAAAAGCCGACATCAGACTGGGCTGGAATCTTGCCAAGGAAATCGGACGTCTTGATATAGGCCAATGCGTGGTGGTCGGTGGCGGATCGGTTCTTGCTGTCGAGGCTATTGATGGAACAGATGCCACAATAAAAAGAGGTGGAAAACTGGCCAGAGGAATTGCCGTTGTTGTTAAAGTATGCAAGCCGAATCAGGATATAAGGTTTGATGTTCCTGCTGTGGGAGCTCAAACAATAAAGACCATGCATGAGGCAGGAGCCGGAGCGCTGATCATTGAAGCAGACAAGGCTATTGTTTTTGACAGGCAGGAAATGATTGATCTTGCGAATAAACACGGCATTTCAATCATTGCGTTAGATGATGCGGACGGCATTTAACTACAGGAAAAATTAATTTCGCCACGGAACACACAGAGACCACAGAGAAAAAGCTTTTTTATATAAAATCTCAGTGACAAAATTAAAGCTCCCCACCGCAAAAAGCGGGGAATGCGCTCGCTTTTGCGTTTCAAAGGCATCGCTCTGTGAACTCTGTGGTAAAAATTTTTTGAAAGATCTAAAATGAATAAAAAACTAAAAGTTGGAGTTATAGGCGCCGGCTATCTTGGGAAATTTCATGCTGAAAAATATGCGCGCATGGACAATGTTGATCTCGTTGGGATCGTTGATAGAAACAGATCATTAGCCGAGAATGTCGCAGGGAAACATAATACCAAGGCATATATTGACCACAAAGAGCTTTTGGGGAAGGTTGACGCTGTAAGCATAGTTGTTTCAACGCCTGCTCACTTTGCTGTAAGCAAGGATTTTTTGGAAAACGATGTTGATCTTCTCATTGAAAAACCAATGACCGTGACTCTTGAAGAGGCTGATGAACTTATCAGTATAGCCGAATCCAGAGGGCTTATTATCCAGGTGGGGCACCTTGAACGTTTTAATCCGGCGGTCGTTGCTTTACGGGATATTGTTAAAAATCCGATGTTTATAGAATCGCACAGGTTAAGCGTTTATCATAGTCGTGGAACCGATGTCAGCGTTGTGCTTGACCTTATGATACACGATATAGACATTATGCTTAACTTTGTCAGATCCGATATAAAGGCTATTCATGCCGCAGGCATACCCGTAATATCAGAGCATGTTGATATTGCTAATGCGCGTCTTGAATTTGAAAGCGGATGCATTGCCAATGTTACGGCAAGTAGAATTTCGATCAAGAAAGAAAGGAAGGTCAGGCTGTTCCAAAAGGATGCATATGTTTCCGTGGATTTTGCTGATTGCAAAATAACTGTTATTAATAAGACCGGCCAGGATGGAATCGGCCTGATTCCTGGCATGGGTATTAAGCAGCTTTCTTTTACAAACACAGATGCCCTGGAAGATGAACTGGTTTCCTTTGTAAAAGCGGTAAAAAGACGTGAAGTTCCTGAAGTAACAGGGCAGATGGGACGTAATGCCTTAAAAATCGCTTTAAGTATTATGGAACAAATCAATATAACCGGTGGCCGTCTTTTAACGTAATAGTTCACCGCCCGCTTCGCTCAAGACGCAGAGGACGCAAAGGTTGTTTTTTTATTGCTTTCCGTCGCGCAGCGCAGGCGCTCTCGCCGTGATAGCG